>CACWKJ010000101.1 GCA_902761395.1 uncultured Elusimicrobium sp.
TTCTAAATGAATTCTTTGTAGCTGCTGAATTTGATACTCTGTATGTAAGACTTCCTTTTTCGAGCCACTTATGCGTCAAATCTTTTATAATGTGGACGTTTTTATCGTTGGAGTTACCTTTCTTATATATGGCATCTCCAGCTTCTATGAATCTGAAAGTCTTTACATCTTTCTTAGTGTAATTAGGGTAATATGCAAAGAAGCTATAGAAAAGACAGTCATAGAACTTTTTAACATCAGTTTCACTTGGTTGTTTTATATTATTTTTCATTTCTTTTTCAATAAGTTTTTGAACCATCAACTGTTCTTCTATTCTTTTTTCAAACTGAATCGGAGTTAACCCTTCTTTTTTCAATTCCGCTTGAAAAGTTTCATCGTTACCGAATCTCTTTTTTACCTGATTTACAGCTTCATCAAGTTCTCTTTTAACGACTTTTATCTTTTGTTTTTTTGCTTCCTGTGTCAAAATCATTTGTTCGATTTTTTGTTCCAAAATTTGATTTTTTAATTCGTTTAATTTTGCATCGCTTTGTTCGGCTACCGGGGACATCGCCATATATTGTTGAACCATAGGCTCAACTATTTTATTGAACTCCGAACTCATCAACGGTTCACCGTTAACTATTGCCAATGCTTTATCAACAACTTCTTCGGCAAAACAAACTCCGCTGACAAGAAAACATGCACACACCAATGATAAAATTTTTCTCATTTTATTTATCCTCCCTCTCCAAGTACTAATTTGAAAAATCTTCTAATTCCGGTTCTTCTTGAATATCGGAATCATCTGCAAAACCTAAACCGCTTACATTATCCAATTTTGAATAATCCACGCTTACATTCAATTTTTTCTTTGCATCATCAAACCATTTATCAAACTTTGTTTTTTCTATAATATTTTTTATTTCGGCCTTTGCAACATCTTCGGGAATCGGTTGCAACTTTTCTTCCGATACCTTTGTTATTATATGTAATCCGAACGGTGTTTCAACTATTTCGGATATTTCACCGGTCTTTAAGTTAAACACAACTTCTTCAAATTCTTTTACAAGTTCACCTTTTCTGAAAGGTCCTATTTGTCCGCCTCTTTGTGCGGAAACTTTATCGGTAGACATTTCCTGTGCAACTTTTTCAAAAGGTTCACCTTTATTTATTCTGTCATAAGCAATTTCCGCTTCTTCTTTTGTAGGTACAAGAATATGTTTTGCCGTTACCGCTACAGGGCTTGTGAAATCTTCTTTATGTTCTTCATAATATTTATTTATTTCATCTTCACTTGCGGTTATCATATTTTCCTGAACTTCTTTTATATACATTTCCATCATCAAACCGCTTTCATAATCTTTTAACTGTCTTTTCTGTTCTTCTTTAAATTCTTCCAAAGAACTCTTATATTCTTCTCTCTTATCTATTCCTGCTTGTTTTGCAGATTCCAGTACCAACTTTTCTCTAACCAACAAATCTATAAATTGTTTCTTGCCCGGTTCGGTATTAATATATGCCTGATATGCCGGAGGTGCTGCCATCATTCTTTCGGAAAAGTCTTCGGTTGTTATGGTATCACCGCCTACTTTAGCAATAACGTCTCCTTTCTGTTTACAGGCACCCAAAACCATCAAACAGCAAATTAACAATGCGACTAATTTACAAAATTTCATTTTAACAACTCCTTTTTTACCGAACCACAAATTTTAGACTACTGTTACTTCAATAATGTTTCACTTAAAATTTTTATTTAAAAATAACTTTTTTTATTATATTAAAAAAAAACTGTTTTTAATAGTTTTATATTGTATTAAATTTTGTGTAAATATACAAAATTAGTATAATATTAAAAGCATTTTGTCAAAAGAGGTAACATATATATAATGAATATGAATTCTTTTAAAACATTTTTTTTGTTGTTGCTTATGACGGTTTTCTTCTTGTTTATAGGAGAATTACTCGGCGGAGTTCAAGGTATGCAAATTGCCTTGATTATTGCCATAATAATGAATTTCATATCATACTTTTTTTCGGATTCCATGGTTCTTGCGGCATATAAAGCAAAACCCGTATCACAGGAGCAGGATCCCAGACTTCACAGTATAGTAACCGAACTTGCCATGGAAGCAAAAATTCCGGTTCCGAAAATTTATAAAATAAACACAAATATGCCGAACGCTTTTGCCACCGGAAGAAATCCGCAACATGCAGCCGTTGCGGTTACCGAAGGTATTTTAAGATTATTGGACGACAGAGAATTAAGAGGCGTACTTGCTCACGAACTTGCTCATGTAAAAAACAGAGACATTTTAATAAGTTGTATAGCGGCAACTTTGTCCGGTGCAATTATGTATCTTGTAAGAATGGGCCTTTTATTCAGCGGCGGAAGAAACAACAGAAACAATTCCAACTTAATTGTTGCTTTACTTTTAATGATACTTGCTCCCGTTGCGGCAAGTCTTATACAAATGGCAATTTCAAGATCAAGAGAATATATTGCAGATGCCGACGGAGCAAAAATTTCGGGTGATCCTTTGGCACTTGCTTCCGCACTGAGAAAATTGGCTTACGGCAACTCAAGGCAACAAAACAATGTGTCTGAAAATACGGCACACATGTTTATAGTTAATCCTTTAACAGGTAAAAGTTTACAAAGTTTATTTTCTACTCATCCTCCTATAGATGACAGAATAGAAAAACTTGAAAAAATGGCGGGAGTTTTTAATAATAACCAGGGAACTCCAAAGGTGATATATTAATGGTTAAACCAAAAAAACAGTTTCTACTCGATATAGAACCTAAACAATTATATTCGGTTTTAAAACCTATTGTCAGCGAAAATTACAGAACAGACCAAATAATTCAATGGATATACTCAAAAAAAGTTTTGGATTTTGAAGGATTTACAAACATATCAAAAGATATAAGAGGAAACCTTGAATCATCTTTTACATTAAGAAGTTTTACAAATGTAATTAAAGACGAATCCATTCTTGACGGAACAGTCCGTTACACATTCAGAACTTACGACAACAAATATATTTATGCGGTATGTTTACCCGCGGACAACAAAAAAACGGTCTGCATTTCCACGCAGGTAGGGTGTCCCGTTTCGTGCAAATTTTGTTTATCGGGCAAAACCAAATTTGTAAGAAATTTATCCAGAGGCGAAATTTTGGAAGAAATCTTACATATAGAAAACGATATAAAAGAAAGAGTGTCCGGTGTTTTGTTTATGGGTATGGGTGAACCTATGCTGAACTACAAAAATTTAACATCGGTAATAAAAACTCTTATATCAAAAAAAGAAATGAATATCGGTAAAAGACATATTACCGTTTCTTCCATGGGAATAATTCCGGCAATAAAAAATCTTGCAAACGAAATGTACGGTGTAAGGTTTGCGCTTTCACTGCACGCAACCGACGACAAACAAAGAACAAAAATAATTCCCAACAATTTCGGCACAACAATATCCGACTTATTAAATGTTTGCAAATACTATCTTAAAAAAACGAGTTCAAGAGTAACAATAGAATATATTTTATTGAAAGATTTTAACGATACATCAACGGACGCTCACAGACTTGCAAGACTTATGAAAGTAAACGGGCTTGTAAATCCGAGTGTACAGGTAAACTTAATACCTTACAACGAAACAAACAGTTTCGATTACAAAACTCCGTTACAGGTATCAATATTAAATTTCAAAAAAATATTAAAATTGAACGGTATAACAGTAAACATAAGAGAACCTAAAGGGTTGGATATCGGTGCGGCATGCGGGCAATTAGGCAAGAAATAAAAAGAGGATAACCTTAATGAAAACAGCAATAGCATTGGGCGGCGGCGGAGCAAGAGCTTTAGCACATATCGGTGTGTTAAAAGTTTTGGAAGCAAACAATATCAAGTTCGATTATATTACCGGAACATCAATGGGGTCGGTTATCGGTTGTTTGTATGCTGTAGGAGAAAAGCCGGAAATAATAGAAAAAACTTTAAAAGATTATTTTTTCAATAAACTGTTTTCTAAAATGAATATGCAGAAAATGCAGGATGAAAACCAGGTAACTTCCGCAAGAAGTTTAATAAGGAAAGCACGAGAATTCGTTAAGTACGGTTCGCAGGAAGGCGGCAGTTCATTTTTATCCCACTCTATTTTGGAAGATTTGGTTAATACCGTAATTCCAGATATGGATATATCCGAAACGAATATACCTTTTGCCTGCGTGGCAACGGATATTACCAACGGTAAAGAAAAAATATTTACTAAAGGTCCTTTAAGAAAAATTGTGTTGGCATCGGCTTCAATCCCGGGAGTTTTTCCCCCGGTAAACATAGATAATGTTTGGTATACCGACGGTGCACACGTTAATGTTACACCGGTAACGGTAGCAAAAATGTTCGG
>CACWKJ010000102.1 GCA_902761395.1 uncultured Elusimicrobium sp.
AATTTTTTTAAAAACTATTACCGTCGTTTTGGAAGAAGAAGGTTTTGAGGTATCTGAAGCAACTACTGCAGAAAGCGGTATAGAGGCTTTAGTTGATATACATCCCAACTTAGTTATTTTAGATAAAAATTTACCTGACAAAAGCGGATTTGAAGTTTTAAAATCCATGAAAAAAAGCAGGAATTTTTCCGAAGTTCCTCCTGTTATGTTGATAACTGCAGATACCGCAATATCTGTCGATGAAGCATTTGATAAAGGTGCAGATGATTGTATTTTTAAACCTTTAAATTTTAAAGAAACAATAAAAAGGATAAGAAAATTATTAAAATGATATCAAAGAAAATATTGCTTGTATTAGTCATTGTTTTTTTGAATATTCCCTTATTTGCAAGTTCGGATGGTTTTGTTTATGTTTTAAACCCTGATCCGTATTCTCAGTCGATAGGTGCAAGTATTTTATCTTTGTCGCCTTCCGTTTTCGGCTTTTTTACAAACCCTGCGTCAAATTATAAAAACGTTTCCAAAGAAGTTCAATTTTCATACTATAGTATATACAACAACAATTACGGAATGAATGCGGGTTTATTAATTCCCACAGAAAAAATCGGAAATTTCTCGATTGCTCTTTCGGGGGCCGATCTAAATGAAAAAGAAACAGGATTTAAGAATTTTTTAATGGCTGCGGTTAATTATGTTTATCCTATAGTAAGTGATTATCCTGTTAAGACAGAAAAGGGATCGGTAGGAGCAACTCTTAAATTTTATAATATAGCAGCATATAATAATGGCGGTTTAGATAGAACTATAAATTTGTTTAGTTTTGATATAGGTTGTATATATTTATTGGATTTTATAGATAACGATTTAACCGGAGCACTTACGATAAAAAATTTGGGTAATGCTTTTGAGTTTGACGGATATTCTTTAAATCAAGCTCAAATGTTGACTGCTTCCGCAAGATACAATTTGTATGATTTATATAAGGTAGCTATAGTCGGAGATATGGTAAAAAATTTCCAGATTACCGATTTGGGATATGCTTGCGGTGTTGAAGCAAAACCGGTATATCCCTTATCTTTAAGAGTCGGTTGGAGAGATTACAGAGACGGTATAAATAAAGGTATTACCGCAGGTTTTAGTTTGGAATTTGACAGAGTAAATGTTTCGTACTCTTTTTCCGATATATTGAATAGTGATAATGATCAACATATTTTTTCTTTGGGAATGTATTTTGGAAAAATACCGGATACAGGTAAAGCTTACGAACATTATTTAAGTTATTATTTAAATAAAGCAAATTACGATTATAAAAAGAAAAATTATATTTCCGCAAGAAAACAATATGAAGACATTTTATCCGTTTATCCAAACGAAAGTACGGCAAAGCGTTATGTAAAACTTTTGTCTGAAGATTTATATCAGACGGATATGGATTTTTCCGATAAAGCCGAAAAATTTTTGGCAAGAGCTGATTCCGCACTGTTAAAAAATAATTTGGTAAGAGCAAAAAAATATTATGAAAAGGCTTTAGATTTATCTCCCAAAAACAAACAGGCTATTGAAGGTTTAAATAAAACGAATGAAAGTATAAGAGAACAGGAAATATATGCAAACAGGAAAAAGCATCAAAAGGAAATATCGGAATATTGGATGAAAGCAATGAAATATTACGATAACGGTGAGTTTGTGTATGCAAAAGATGAACTTAATAAAATATTGGAAATAGATCCGGAAAATGCCGGTGCAATACAATATTTAGAATTTATACAAAAAAAAGTTGATAAAGTGACGGCAGTGCAGTCGCATAATTTATTTAAAAAAGGATTAACTGAATACGAAAATAAAAATTATGAACAAGCTTTATCGTACTTTAATGCTGCGTATTTATCCAATACGGAAAGAAATGATATAAAAGAATATATTGCTAAATGTGAAGAACAGATAAATGCAGCCAAACAAATTGCTTTGGCAGAAACGAAAAATACTTCAAAGAACGAATCTAAAATATTAACAAACAAAAGACTCGAAGCTCAAATGAAGAAAATTTATGATTCCGGAGTAGAACAGTATACATTAAAAGATTATAAAAATGCCGTAAAAACATTTACGAAATTAAAAGCTATGTCAGAAGAAAACAGATATTATACTTATAGTGAGCAAATAAAATCTTATCTTTCAAAATCCAATAAAGCTTTATCCACACTTGCTTATAACGAAGGAAAAGCATTAGAGATGAGAGAGAACTTAATCGAAGCTTATGAAAAATATAAAGAAGCTATTGCTTACGATGAAGCTAACTTAGCGGCAAAACAAGCAATGGATACAATAAATTCAGTTACGGCACAAAAATATTATGATGACGGACTAAAAGCTTTTGCTTCGGGTGATAAAGATAAATCTATAGAACTTTTGAAAAAAGCATTAGAAGTGGAACCTAATAAAATAGAAGCAAAAAGAGCTTTGGAAAGGATACAAAATCAATAATGATAGAACTTAGAAAAGATCCAATAACGGCCAGATGGGTTATAATAAACGATTCAAGAGACTTTCAGTTTGATTTGGAAGAAAACATTGATGACGGTTCATTGTGCCCGTTTTGTTTGGGAAATGAAAGTCTTATTCCCGAACCGATAGCTTGTTATGACCAAAAAGGTAATAAAATTGATAAATACAGTAATAAGTGGCAGGTAAAAGTTATACCTAACAACAAACCTATACTTACAATAGAAGGCAGTATTTTAAGAAAAGCTGAAGGTATTTACGACAAAATGAAAGGTGTAGGTGCTCATGAAATTTTGATAGAAAACCCAAAACATGTTGTTGATAATCTGAAGCCCGGAGATTTTGTTGCAAGTATTTTAGCTGCGCAAGACAGAATAAACGATTTAAAAAAAGATTTAAGATTTGAGTATATATTGGTTTTCAAAAACCATGGGAAAACAGCGGGTTCAACAATACAGCATCCTCATTTTCAACTTGTTGCTTTACCTATTATTCCGAAATCCGTTAAAGAAGAAATGACAATATCCAAAAGATATTATGATTTTAAAGAAAGATGTTTGTTTTGTGATATTATAGATCAGGAAATAACTTTCGGAACAAGAATAGTTATGGAAACAAGTTCTTTTGTGGCGTTTGTTCCTTTTGCTTCAAGATATCCTTTTGAAACTTGGATTTTACCCAAAGAACACAGTGAAGATTTTAGAAATTTAAAAGATAAATACAGATTGGAAGAACTTGCCGAAATATCTATAAGTGTTTTAAGAAGACTAAAAAAAGCTTTAGGAAATATGCCTTATAATTTGGTAGTTCATTCTTATCCGTTAAAACAGGAAAGAATTCCTCATTATCATTGGTATATAGAAGTTATTCCTAAAATAACAAAGTTCAGCGGATTTGAGTTCGGTTCCGGAATTTATGTAAATCCTACAATACCCGAAGAATCAGCTAAATTTTTAAGGGAAGCAGAATAATGAATATATTAATGGTTGCTGCGGAATGTGTTCCTTTTATAAAAACAGGCGGTCTTGCCGATGTTGTCGGAACTCTTCCTAAATATTTAAAACAGCGCGGACATGATGTCAGAATAATAATTCCGAAATATCGTTTAATAGACGGAGCAAAATATAATTTACAGGCACTTCCTTATAAGTTGTCGGTATTCGTAGGTAAAGAACAAGAAAATTTCAGAATAAAAACTTGTATGTTGGACGGGAACATCCCGGTATATTTTATAGAAAATTTAAGATATTTTAACAGGCTTGGTGTTTACGGAGATGATTCCGGTGTAGGTTACGGCGATAACAGAGAAAGATTTATTTTCTTTTCAAAAGCGGCGATAGAAGCAACAAAAGCTTTGATGTTTAGGCCGGACATTATTCATTGTCATGATTGGCATACGGGTTTAATTCCCGCATATTTAAAAACTACAAATTTAAATGACGGCTTTTTTTGGAATACTTCAACAATATATACAATTCATAACATAGCATTTCAAGGCAGTTACGATGCCGCATCAACGGTTCCTTTGGCGGGTTTTTCCTGGGAAGATTACAAAAGTGACAAACTTGAATTTTATAATACATTCAATTATATGAAAGCAGGTCTTGCATATACCGACATAATTTCGACCGTAAGTCCGACTTATGCGAAAGAAATTCAAGGCCCCGCAGGCAAAGGTATGGAAGTTGTTTTACAAACAAGAAAAAACGATGTTTACGGAATATTAAACGGAATAGATTATTCTTATTGGAATCCTAAAGAAGATAAAAATATAGTTGCGAATTTTTCCGCGGATAATTATGAAAACAAAAAACTTTGTAAAAAATATTTGCAGGAAAAATGCGGATTTAAACAAGATGAGAATGCTTTCATGTTAGGTTGTGTATC
>CACWKJ010000103.1 GCA_902761395.1 uncultured Elusimicrobium sp.
CTTTTTCTAAAGCTACACTTTCTTGTGCGGATAATCTGTATTGAAAAATATCGTTAAACTTAGCTACTACAGCATTGTAAGCAGATAATATCTCACTATTACTATTAAACAATTTTAAAATCTGTATTGACTGCGCCGTCGGTAATTTTGAACCGACTTGTAATTGTAATTCCATTTGATGTTTAGCATTTACAATATTCTTGAATTGTGTCACTGTCTTTATAGTATCATTAAACAATTTCTCATCAAGACCTTCGACACCGGCAAGTGCATTTATCGCATCGTTTATCGCAGAAATATTAGTAATATTATTGTCTAATAAGCTCTTTGACAACGTTAACATTTTTTCTTTCTCGTCTTTATCTCCACCACCTGCTGCACCTAAAAGTCCTAACAATAATTTGATAACAGTCTCTACCGCGGAATTATTGCTGTTAATTCTGTTCTGTGCAAGACCGGCATAAATTCTTCCCTGTTCTGTCAATATTCTGTTACCTTCATTATCGGTGGTCCATAATATTCCTTTTTGAGAATCCTCAGACATAAAATCTTGATATTGTTTTGCCAATTCTTGTTGTTGCTCGGTATAACCATCTGTAGATATTGCTTGTTCAAGCAACATTTCCTTTTGTTGAACTTGTGAAGAACGGAGCGGTAAAATATATGTTTCCAACGATTTTACTATTTGCATAAATTCCAATATATCTGTAGCATCCGAAAGACCTTTGTTTGTTATAGCATCCATACCTGTGAAATTTCTTGCTGTTTCTATTTGTGCCAACTGATTTTGAACAAATTGTCCGGCTTCTCCGGATAAGCCTGTAAGTTTACTCAAATAAGATATTGCTTCCGTCGATACTCTATCAAAAGATTGTTCTATAACTTGTGCAGGAGTATCAGCACTTACATTATCTACAGTTGTATATGCAAAATTTGCAGAATTTTGTCCGCCTTTCAATGCATTTTCTAATGCTTGAGAAGCTTTTACTTTATCTTCTCCCGTAGTTTTCTGTACTAATTCTCTTAATACACTTAACAGCATTCTGTCTCTCATTGCATCGTTCAATGCAAATCTTACAGAAGCATCTACAGAATATAAAGTTCTTATATTTGATACAAATTCTACAACATCAGCATATGTATATCCTGTTTCATTAATAAATTTCTCTAAATTCCCGCCTTTACTTTCCAATGCTTTTAGCATATTAGAAGCTTTTTCGTTTTGGAGGAATCCTTCTCCACTGCTATTTTGTGCTTTAGTACCATTCCAAAGAGCTCTTGCAGTTTCAACTAATGCACCATTAGATAAGAATTCAGTAATTCTTGCTTGATATGACTCCGCATTATAAACAACTGTTCTTCTTGTATCCCATCTTCCTTTACCAACAGGTCTTCCTGTTCTCTTTAATGACTGTGCCAAATCGGCATTACTCATAGTATCGGCATCCCATTGACCCAATTCAAATTTACCTTGATAATCTATACCCGTCATACCGAATTCATTGGCAATTATAATTCTCTTCTTACTTGTATCTTTTGCTATTTCGGTTAAGCTCTTTACTTTTCCTTTTTCATCGACTTCCGTTATAGGTACAATTTCTCCTCTTTCATTCATTATACCTTGTTGTGTTCCAGCAAACACATATATTTCAAATCCGGCCAAACTACCTTGCTGTTGCCTTATTTGTTGCAATATAGCTTGAACATTTGCATCGGAACTTGCCAAGAATAATGCATTATCATATCTTGCATTATTTGATGATACTCTACCCAATATTTCTGAAACAACAGCTTGAGTTGTTACTTCTCCACCAATAACTTTAACATCATGAATATCTTTCGTTTCAACCATCTCTCCGGTAATATTATTTATAACACTTCTTCCCGTTCTTCCAACTATTAATTGTTCCAAGCCGGATACAGTTCCGGAACCACCAACTATTATTGCATTAGAACCGGAATACAATGCCGCCAATGACGTTTGCATTGATGTTGCACTCGTTTGTGTCGCACCTGCAATAAACTGTCTCATTTGCTCTTCATTTGAAACAGATATTCCCTTATTTGCAATTGCATATTTTAATGCAAAGCCCATTTGTAAGTTTATATCTCCGATTACCATATTCTCTTGAATACTATCACCCATAGGTTTAACTTTTCCATCAATATCAGATATAGCCATACCACCTTTACTTTCTTCGGCAAATACACCTTTTAATACACTATCAACTATTCCGGAATCTAATTCCTTTATTGATTCTATCATACTGTCAGACATAGAAACTGTTCTTGTCCCCAATTTCGTTGAACCTATAACAGCTATTAAGTTTGTACCTTCAGAATTTGCCTTTATCATATCAGCATTCGCTTGAGAGTACTCTTCATAGTATTTTACCGTTACAGACTCACCATTAATTGTAGTCTTAACTTCCCAATCCGATTTTCCTTTCTGACTTTCAAGTTGTTTAACAATATCCTCAATATTCATAGTTTTTGCAACTTTCAACATTTTGTCTATTGTTTCAACGGAAGGAGGATTATTATTACCACCGATAACAGCAGCGGTAGTAGATAATGTCCACAAATGAACTTCATCAGCTAGCACAAAGTTTACACTGTTCAATGCAATTGATAACTCAGTATTAGATGAAGATATTGCCTCATTTAACATATGTGCTTTTTGTGTAGGTGTTACAACGACAACAGTATTTGCATCCGAATATATTTGTTGAACACCTTTAACATCTGTATCGTGTCCTTCAGGTTTAAAATCTTCTAAATTTGCTAATTTCATACCAGCAAAATCAAGCATTGCTCTTACTGTTCCGGATTTAACACTTCCGTCAGCTCTTCTTTCTACTTGTGCAACAAAGTTGCTGGCATCATCATTACCTACAAGAATTTCAATATTTGCACTTGAACCCATTATTATTCTGTTTATTATAGCCGTTACACCATAAGCAACCGTTTTTCCTCCACCCATACCGAGTGCAATATTTTCTCCTCTCAAGAAAGAGCTTACCATTTCTGCCTGAGAAGCTCTATATGTAAATCCTCCGAACAAGTTGGCTCTCACAATAACCTCTCTCCCCAATATTCTAAGTGCTTCTGCTGCATCTTCAATTGTCATTTCTCCTGTTTCTATTCTATTATTTAACTCTTGTCTAAAACTATCCAACGCACCTTCTACTAAATTACCTTTGCTATCACTATAAACAAGAATAAAATTATTAACAAATTGTTTCTGCCTACTCAATCTGTTTAGAGAATCTACCCAACGTTGTTCCATTTCTCCGCTTTCAGCATTTACAACATAAGATTGCAATGCTTCTAATCTGGTTATAAAGCTAGTTAAACTTGTTAAACCAGTATCTTCCATTAATTTTGAAATTCTTGCATTTTCTTCATTGCTACTTCTAACTTTATATGCTTCTTGCAAAATTTCTTGTATCATTGAAGAATTAACAATACTATTTCTAATATCAACAGTTCCATCGTCATTATACTTTATTACTTTGATTGCTTCAGCAAGCATCAAGCAATCCTCTTCCGTCATACTGACTTTTATCTTAGTTGTGTCAGATGTTTGCGTAATAACTGTTCTTTTTGCTTGTGCAAGCAACTCATCATTTGAATACAAATTCGATGTTGTAGAGAATCTGTTTAAGAATTCTCTTGCTCCGTAACCGCCTAACTTCCATCTCGCTATTCTCTGTTTATATCTTTGTTCCAATAAATCCTGCGATAGAATTTCATTCTCGAAATAATCAATTAAATTTTGAGCCGCAGCACCTATCTTTTCGTTCTCCGTTCCTACATCTTGCGACAATTTTGATAACTCTTCTAAGAAATCTAATAATTCTTGTTTTGTAGATGCTATACTTCCTTCTTCGGTTGCATTCTGTATATTTGATACTAATTCGCTTAATTTTGCTTCTTGCTCACCGCTGAGTTTAACTTCGCCAAATATTTCTTGAATTTTATCGACATCTATATTTTGTTTCGATATTTCCTGCATTATCATATCTTTACTCTGTTCAATGAGTTTGTTGAGTATTTCTTGATTATTTGCAATATATGAAATATCTGCTGATGACAATGTTACACCTGTTAACTTAATTCCTTCTATTTCCAAACTTATTGTGGTACCATTGTCATTACTTGAAGTTTTTATGCTATCTATATTCAATACGCCAAGCTCTACCAAATCTGAAATAGATATTCTTTGTGTTCCTAGTTTAAGAACACCATTTTCAACAGTAACTTCTTTCAATTTATTCTTATTAATAATATCTGCTGCCGATTTATTGGATAATAAGTTTCTAACATCGGTAAGTCTCGACATATCATTATTATTAAGTT
>CACWKJ010000104.1 GCA_902761395.1 uncultured Elusimicrobium sp.
TGCACAAGTTTATCGCACAAAAAAACATATAAATTTTATATAATATAAAAGATATATAAAATATATTTTCAAAGGATAAAATAATGGCTGAAATTGCATTGGTAACCGGAGCAAGCAGAGGTATAGGTGCGGAAATTGCAAAAACACTTGCAAGAGACGGTTTTGATATTTGGTTAAATTACAGATCTAACAGTCAAAAAGCAAACGAAGTAAAACAGGAAATAGAAAAACTCGGCAGAAAATGTACACTTTTGGAATTTGATGTTACCGACTTTGAAAAAACAAAACAATCGTTGGAACCTATGTTATTAAACAACGAAATTCCTTTTGCAATAATAAACAATGCAGGTTTCAGAAGAGATAATCTTCTTGCATGGCTTACACAGGAAGAATGGAAATCGGTAATAAATGTAAATCTCGACGGATTTTTTAATGTTGTAAAACAAATTTTACCTTACATGTTAAACAAAAAAAGAGGCAGAATCGTTAGTATCGCTTCCGTTTCGGGACATATCGGCGTTGCAGGTCAAACGGGATACAGTGCGGCAAAAGCAGGTATCATCGGTGCAAGCAAATCTCTTGCCGCGGAAGTTGCAAAGAAAAATGTTTTGGTTAATGTTGTATCTCCGGGATTTGTGGAAACGGATATGCTTGAAGGATTACCTATAGATGCTATTCTTAAAACAATACCTTTAAGAAGGTTGGGTAAACCTCAGGATATAGCGGAACTTGTTTCGTTCTTATGTTCTCAAAAAGCCAACTATATTACGGGTCAGGCAATACAAGTTAATGGTGGTATATGTTAAAAAAGTACGATACGGTTATAATCGGCTCCGGAATAAGCGGTTTAACATCGGCAATACTTTGTGCAAAAAAAGGCCTTAAAACGGCCGTTATAGAACAAGCATCAAATATAGCGCCGTTATTTTCGGGATTTACAAGAAAAGATGTACATTTTGAAACAGGATTCCATTATACGTACGGGCTTGGCGACGGCGAAATCGGCGGTTACTATTTCAAAGATTTAGGGTTGGACATAAAATCAAAATTGTTGAAAAAAGACGGTTACGATAAAATAATTTTTCCATCCGGTAAGACTTTTGAAATGGTTTACGGAAGAACCGATTTGGAAAAAAAGTTGATATCTTGTTATCCCGGTGAAGAAAAAGCAATAAAAGAATATTTTGATAAAGTTTATGAATGTTATAACAAGTTACCGTTTTTAAATATACATAAAAACAGTTCTTTTGATATTAATGTTTCGGTTGCAACACAGGAAAGTGTTAAAGATATTTTGGATTACTATTTTAAGTCGGACGAATTAAAAGTAATACTTGCCGCAGGTTTCTTTTTGCACGGTACTTCGTTAGACAAAATATCGTTCGGTGAACAGGTTTGTGTTTCCGGCGGTCTTTATGACAGTGCATACAGCATTGTCGGCGGGGGAAGAGCGGTAGTTAATGCATACAAAAAAGTTTTACAGGGTTTAAAAGTTGATATATTCTTAAACACTAAAGCATTAAAAATAGATTTAAACGATACAAAAAAAACAGTAAGAACAAAAGACGACGATTTCGAGTGCGATGTTTGTATATCCACAATACATCCGAAACAATTTTTAAATATTGCTCCGGAAAAAGTTTACAGAGAAAGTTATAAATCGCATATACGGGAAAAAGAAGAAACTCCCGGCTTTTTTACGGTTTATGCAAGAAATAACGGTAAGAAAGTGGAAAATACAAACATATTTGCTCTTTCGGATTACAATTTAAATTCTTTCTTCGATTACAACAACGAAAACAAAAGCTTGCATTTGAATTTTTCGGATACCGATCCGCAGGCGGTAAATATAACCTGTTTGGTTCCTTCGGACATAAATTATTGGTCGCAGGATAAAACGGAATATAAGAAACAAAAAGAATATTTTGTTGATGTGATAAAAAGAAATCTTAACGATAAGTTAAAAGGTATAGCGGAAAATTTGGAGTTTTTGGACAGTTCAAGTCCGTTAACAACAAAAAAGTATGTCGGGTACACGGGTTCTTACGCATTGGAGCACGATATGCATAAAATGACATTGTTCCCGATGACAAAAATTAAAGGATTATTCCTTTCGGGACAATCCGTAATTACTACCGGATTTTTGGGAGCAATTATTACGGCTTATGTAATAGATAAAATAATGGAGAAACAAAATGGTTGATTATCACAGAGTAGTTATAACCGGAGCCGGAGCAGTTTCACCTTACGGTGCGGGCGTAGATACACTTGTTGAAAACCTTCTCAATAATGTCGGTGCCGTTCAGTTTGTACAGGAATTAAAAGATACACCTTTTATAAACAGTTTTGTTGCATGTAAAGTTCCGGAAATAGATTTCACTTTTATACCCAGACAATACAGAAGATACATGACAAAAATGTCTTTGTATGCCGTTATGGCATGTCAGGAAGCATTGAAAAATGCAAGTATCGAAAAACCTTCCGATGATACCGCTTTATATATCGGTTCTACGATGAGCAGTATAAGTTCATGGTTGGAATTTACAAAGAAATATTTTGATAAAGAGTTGAACATGGTTAAAACTATGGCGGTGTTTCAGGTTTTGAATCATTCACCGTTGGCAAATGTTGCTCAGGCGTTGGATATGAAAGGTCCGGGGTATTTCGTAAGTAATGCTTGTGCTTCAAGTCTTACAAATATCGGTCTTGCTTACCAAATGATAAAAGCGGGTTTTATTAAAAGAGCATTGTGCGGCGGAACGGAAGAATATCATCCTATATTTACAGGCTGTTTTTCAATATTAAATGCCGCAAGTACAAACTTTAACGATAATCCTCAAAAAGCATCAAGACCTTTCGATAAAGACAGGTGCGGTATTGTTTGTTCCGAAGGTTGTGCAATGTTGTATATAGAAAGTTTGGAATCGGCACTTGAAAGAAAAGCAAACATTCTTGCCGAAATCAAAGGATTTGCAACAAACACGGAAACCAAAAATATCGCTCACCCTTCAAGAGACAGTATGCAACAATGTATACAAATGGCATTAAACGATGCAAAACTGAAAACAACGGATATCGATTTGGTAAATGCTCATGCAACAAGCACTGTTGCAGGTGATATCGAAGAAGTTTGTGCAATAGGTAACGTGTTCGGAAAAGATATAAAAGTTAACAGTTTAAAAGGTCATATCGGTCATTCGATGGCTGCTTGTGGAAGTATGGAATTAATTAGTATAATGAAAATGATGTTGAAAAATAAGGTTGCGGGAACATTGAATTTAGACAATATTGACGAACAATGTAATGTCGTAAACCATATAAGAAGTACGCAGGAAATAAAAATTAACAATTTTGTAAAAAACAGTTTTGCATTGGGCGGAACAAATGCAAGTATTGTTATAGGGAGATACAATTAAATGAATAAAGAAGAGATTATTCAAAAAGTAAATGCTGCTTTAATGAAAGAATTTGAAATACCTGAAGAAAAATTGGTTCCTACCGCAACATTTGCGGATATGCAGGTAGACAGTCTTGATGTTGTTGATATGGTAATAACTTTCGAACAGACATTTAAAATAGATATAAGAAACAATTATAAGCCCGGCTCATTTACGAATTTGGGCGGACTTTACGATTTCATAGAAAAACTTATAAACGAAAAGAAATAAATGAGTTTTGTTAAAGATATTTTTGTAGCGGTCATCGGGTTTATCGCTTTCGGCATATTCGGACTTTGTTTGATATGTTATTATCCGTTTTGTGTTTTAAAAAAGTTCGAAGAAAATTATGTCAGAAAAGAATTTTATAAGCTTTCAAAGTTTGTGATGACCGTTGTAAAATTTATCAGCAAAAGTTTTGTTGTTGAATTTAAAGAAAAAAATACAGACGGCCCGTGCGTGGTAGTGGCAAATCACAGTTCGATATTGGATATAGTCGTATTCAGCAGTGTAAACTTCAAAGATGCCGTTTTTTTAAGTAAAGGTTGGCCTACAAGAATTCCCTTAATGAACAAATATTTAAAAGCCGCAGGAAATGTTATTTTCGATGAAAATACAAGTTTCGAAGAATTGTGTTCGTTGGTTCAAAAAGCATTCGATAAAAATTTGAAAGTTATAGTTTTTCCGGAAGGAACAAGAAGCGAGGACGGAACCGTTAAAAGGTTTCATAAAGGTGCTTTTTTAATAGCACAGAAACTTGGTGTTCCCGTATTACCTGTTTGTGTTAAAGGGTTGGATAAAACAATAAAGAAAAATTCCGTAATAGTAAGATCTTGTGATGTGAAAATAACGGTTATGAACAAAATTGTTGTACCTGA
>CACWKJ010000105.1 GCA_902761395.1 uncultured Elusimicrobium sp.
CGGTCTCTTAGCAGATTGATCTGCAGATTTAGCAGCAGCTACATATGCTTTTGCGGCATCACTTATTACTTTTGCTTCATTAGTACCAATATCATATTTACCGGTTTGTGCCCCTGAAACGATAGTTTCAACTGATGTTGTAGGTCTTGAAGTTGCAGATTGTGATGTTGCAACTGCAGGTGCCGATGCATTTGCATTCAATGAAGCAACTACAGGAATATCTTTTACATCTATTGCATTAACTCTGCCTAAATATCTTGAAAGGCCTTTCATATCTCCCGTAGTAGCATAAGATATTACCTCTGCCCTATTCGTCTTAGACCAATCTATTGCAATATTGGAACCGGCGGTAATTGAAGAGATTTTCTTCAAATTATCAAGCGTTTCAATAACCGACGAATCACCAAATCTTAAAGAACCATTTGATACTACTTGAGCATTCAATATTGAAGGTATTACTCCTATCGCCTGTACATCTGTTATTTTACCTGACATATATTCAGTAAATAAATTCTGCCTGTTATTTTCCACAGCATTTACATTTCTATTAACAGCATTATTTAGTGTAAGATCTACCACTTTAAGACCTAACAACTGTATATTTCCTAAAACAGATGCTTTTGGCGTTGCCGCAACTTTACTTTGGTAGAAGGTGCTAAAATTATTTCTTTGCTGTATAGCTTTTTGTAAGTTTGCAACAGAATTTGTAAATCTGTTCAACACAGGAACATTAGTAGTTGGAATTATACCGGCTATACCCAAATTAGAATAATTTCTTAATGTTGTAAACATACCAAAGTTCTTCTCCAAAACTTCTGAAACCGGCATAGTTTTTGACAAATCTTTCAAAGTTTCTATATTTGGTACATTCTTCATTCTTGAAACAGCAACAACATCGTTAAGTGTATATCCGCTCGTAGGCTTTGTTGATAACAATGTATCAAAACCTAACTTAATATCCTGCAATCTGATTACCTCATCCAAAGCATTTGCTACATTCGTTACGGAAGGTGTCTTCGCTATGTTTGGTATATTAACTATTGAAGGTATTGCAGTTCTGCCGGTATATATACCTTCAGTAGTATAACCCAACATTTGCAATGTGTACCCGAGAGCCACGGAACCTCTTTGAGTTAAGGTCTGTCCGTTATATAAACTTTGTGTACCCATTACATTATTTACAATCGTATTTCTGTCATTGGAATTCAAACCAATTCTTGATAAAGCTGTATCAAATTCCGAAATAGAATGAACAGTCGGTCTATAAGTTTCATATCTTAATTGAGGATTAACATCATAAGCTCCGCTTTGTGCAACTACAAGTCTTTCTCTTTCCACACCGGTCTTATTAGGACCATAAACTCTTGCATTTATTAAACCTATGTAATCTTCTACGGACATAGATCTTGTAGCAAAAGAAGAAATATTCTTTTCTGCTTCTCCCGAATAAGTTTCAATGGTAGATATATCCGATACAAAATTTACATGAATATTACTAATATTAACTTCCGAGAAACGGCTTCCCAATACTCTACCGACAAGTTGATCTACGGCAGATTTATAACTCAAATGAGCATCAACCGCATATAAATTGACATTTATATTTTCTGCTAGTTCTTTAACAGTGCCCTCGGAGAATTTAACATCTTTAATTTTTATATCTATACCTCTTCCCAATTGTTCATAAGTACCGATAAAGCTTGTATAAATACCGGCTTTATTGTTTGCAAAGTTCAAACCGGACTCTTTATCCATTCCGGCATCAAACCAAGCTATTCTGTCTCCGATTGTCAATTCTTTTACTTGTTCTCTTTCAGCAACAGGCAACTTCGAGAATCCGCTCATAAGTTTTCCTTCACTATTTACGTACATATCAGTTCCTACACTCAATACACCTAACAAGTCAGCATAATCTCTAAACAAATCTATTTTTGCCTGGTTATTTAATGCAGTTATTGTAATATTAGGACTCTTTTCTCCGGCTGCATTTCCGAGTAAAGAAACAATTGTGTCGCCGAAACCTCCAAATAAAGTTTGACCTAACTTTAAAGCACCTGTTTGAACAAATCCGGCGTCACCTTTCTGAACACCTTCTCCTACAGTAACACTTGTTGCTTCGGTAAAGAAAAGAGCCTCTATTCCCATAGCTTCCCTTGCTGCCTCAGAGTAAGTACCTGTTAATCCTATGAATCCTCTTGCTTTATTTATTGCCTCAAGTATAGAAATTCCTCTATTGTCACTCTTATTACCTACTTGTGTCATTCCATAAATGCCCTGCTCTAAAGCATTTTTGCTTCCTATTCCGTTCAGAATTTCAGCTTCAAATATTTGCTTAAAGCCAACACCGGGAACTAAGTCCATTAATTCTCCGTTACTCATAAGCATTACTTTGTTGTAGCCGGTAGCAGAATCTGCACCTATACCATAATTTACACCATATGTCCATGTTAATTTTGCAGTAAGGACATTATCAAGAATTTCTCTAAGTGTATACCCTGATCCAAAAACATTATTTTTGTTCATACCATCAAAAGTTACCTTGTCAACAAGAACGTCCAGTGCATTCTGATAAACCTGTTGACAAGCTTCATTACTAGTCAACAATGTTTTTGTTCTTTCATTTACTTCTAATTCTACACCTCTATATAATAAATCTACCATCTTTCCTGTTTCTTCACCTATGATTGCTCCCGGTTTTAAGTTTTCTAAGCCGGTCAATATTGTGCCAATTTTATTAAGTACTTCTGTATTTGTAACTTTCGATTGTAAATCTATTAAATCTATTTTTACTTGCTCAAAATCTTTACTTTCTACTTGGCCTTTTTCTATTTTCTCTAACAATTCATATTTTTGACCGAGAATTTCATCTATTGCTGCTAAACCATCGTGAATATTCTTAATAGCCTCATTCAAATGTGTCGCATTTTCCCCTGTCACAAGACTTTCAAAGAATCTATAGAATGGAGAGCCAACTATTTCAAAACCTCCATCGGAACTAGTAATAACCTTACTTAAATATACAACCATATCAGCTTCATCACCAATCATAACTCCAATCTTACCATCAAGAGGAGTTTCTTTGTTAAGGAGTGAGAAACCAAATTCGGTATAAGTCATAAACATAGCTGTATTTGTATTAGTCGGAACAGTATCTTTATCTGCTCTAACAATATCGTATCTGTTTCCATACAAGCTACTTACTCTGTCAAATATATTACCTACATTGCTGTTAATATCTGCACAAATTATTGTATATTCACCATGAACATCATTGACTAATTTTAATACAGGGAATAATGTTGCTATTATGGCTGTTTTTCCTGCACCTGTTCCCAAGATAGCCATTCTTTGTAAATTTTGTTTCGTTATACCGCCATCACTATTAAGAGCCGGTAATATAACTGTATCAAAAATTCCTTTTATTGCATTATATTGATCCTTAGAGAACGGGAATCCGCCTTCAACACAACTTGCTATTTGTTGTTCAACACTTACATTAAATAATAAATTTAATTGGTTTTCTTTATCCAATAAATTTTTATTGATAAAATTATTAAATGTACTTTCTCCTAAAGCGCCTATTGTAACAGAGCCTTCTCCTTCGCAGAAATATTTAGCTTTCTCATTAAAGAAATTTTCATATACTGAACTTGATAAGGTAAATCCTCCTTCACCATAACCATATATACTCATATGCAAGAGATCGAATTTCAATGTAGATAACACTGCAAGTCCAAGACTAAATTCACCGCAACTTATACTAACAGATGGGGAATCTTTTTTCACTCCGGAAGACACATATTCAGCCATCTTGTCATCATAAGTTCTCATAGCATTGCCAAAGCTCGAACTTCCCAAGAACTCTCTTAAAGCTGCATCTGTCCAGTCCGTAGTATGAGTTACTTCTATTTGATATCTAACCGTATCACCGCGTTTTATATCTTTCTGTATATAATCAGAATCTAATTCTTTAAATTCTCCGGATACACCATTTTCTTCATTCAAAATTTCTAATTTATAAAGCAACCCGTTTTCTGTCAAAATTACGCCATCTTCAGTAACCTTAACTCCTGATATTTTTGCAAGTTTATATAATTCAAAAGAGTTATTATATTTTTCTCTTTCTTTATCTGAAGCAGAATCCCACATAATCTGTGCAGCAGACAAAAATCCTTTTATCGTATTTGAAGCTTGTATCAATGCTGCTTCTGCTTTTATACAATATAAATCTTTTGAAATATTTCCGATATTGGAATCTTCTTTTCCTATATCTTTTATTGCAAACCTTTAATTATTCCTCCCATTTCGCTTGGTTTTCCTCTCATACTTTCAAACAATAAAGAATGTAATATATCAACTTTTTCATCTTTAAATTGTCCCTCGGAAACTTCTACTTTTACATCCAATTGCCCTCTGTTTACTTTACTACCGTTATACATACCGGTCTGAATCATATTAACTATATCTGCAGTTGTAAGATAACCTTGCTTCAACAAATATTGACCGGTCATGTTCTGGAAAGAACCCAGTACTTCTCTGTCTAACTCTATTCCATTGTTATATTTATAATTTGTTGTAAATATGCTTTCTAAAACATTGTATCTGTTTTGTTCGGCATTTAGCGTAAATGCTTCTTTGAATAACAACTTA
>CACWKJ010000106.1:0-460 GCA_902761395.1 uncultured Elusimicrobium sp.
TAACTAAACCTTTCCTTCAGCTTTTCCAGAAATACTTTGGCGGCAGGAGAAAACAGTTGAGATTTTTTCCAAACGATATTTAAATTTGATTCAAGTTTCGGGCTTAACGGTTTAAAAGTTAAGTTCGAACTTGATGCCGTGTTTGCAAGTTTATCTAAAATTAAAGCATAACCTATACCGGAATTTACCATTAATCCCGCATTATAAAAAAGATTGTAAGTTGCAACGATATTTAAATTCTTTAAGTTTCCTTTAAACCATTTGAAAAATATATCGTTAACTGAAGTTTTTTTCAGTAATTGACTTGAAACTATAAGCGGTAAACTTTTTAAATCTTCAAACTTAATATTTTCTTTCTTTGCTAAAGAACAATTCTTTTTCATTATTATACCCCACCTGTCTTTCTTGGGCAGAGTTAGATAATCGTATTTGGATATGTTTACAGGCTCTATCAAAATGG
>CACWKJ010000106.1:474-4695 GCA_902761395.1 uncultured Elusimicrobium sp.
AAATCAAGTAACCCTTTATCTAACTTTTCGCATAAATCGTCCGCATTTCCGCTTAAAAAATCGAACTTTATTTCTTTATATTCCGTTTGAACCGTTTTTACAATATTGGTTATTAAACTTATGGCATCGCTTTCACCGCTGCCGATATAAACTGTTCCCTTTATAATATCTTTCGTTGAAAGAAACTCGTTTTTCGTTTTTTCTACCATATCAATAATTTCTTCGGCTCTTTGCCTTAAAATGTGCCCTTCTTCTGTAAGTGAAACGGAATGTTGTCCTCTGACAAAAAGTTTATGCTGTAATTCTTTTTCCAAATCCTGTAGTTGTCTGGAAAGTGTAGGTTGTGTAACGTGTAACACATTAGCGGCCTTTGTTATGGAGCCTTCCCGCGCTACGGCTAAAAAATATTTTAAAACTCTTATATCCATATACAAATAATATAATTTTCTGTTATGCTTTTCAAGCATATCTAAATATAAAATATAAGTATTTGCTATTTTTAAAGAAATAACGGATAATAATAAAAAAGGAAAATACTATGAACGAAAAAGCAATAAATATAGAACAGTTTAGAAAAGTAATGGCAACAAAAGAAGAAATTTGTGACGGATCCGAAATGTTTATAATATTTCATAAGTTGGCTCAGGAAGCATTACAAATAACAAGTGAAATAAACAATAAATATAATACTCCGGAACAAATAGTAGAGTTGTTTTCAAAACTTACCGGAACACAAGTAGATAAATCTTTCAGATGTTTTCCGCCTTTTTATACGGATTGCGGTAAGAATATTAAGATAGGCAAAAATGTTTTCATAAATGCATGTTGTCGTTTTCAGGATCAGGGCGGCATAGAAATAGGTGACGGATCTTTAATAGGGCACAATACAACAATTGCAACATTGAACCACGATTTTAATCCTGACAAGAGAGCAAATTTGCATCCGAGTCCCGTAAAGATAGGTAAAAATGTTTGGATAGGTTCCGATTGTACAATTTTGCCCGGAGTTGAAATAGGTGACGGTGCAGTTATAGGTGCGGGAAGTATAGTAACAAAAAATGTTCCCGCGAATTCAATAGCGGTTGGAAGTCCCGCAAGAGTTATAAAACAAATAGAAATAAAATAGGGAGGATAGCATGTTTAAAAAATTAGTAACAAGTTTGTTGGCGGTATTGTTAATTTCGGGAGGAAGTGTTATGGCAGCATCAAAAAAAGATTCTAAAGGTTGGGACAAAGTTTTTCCTAAAAGTGAAAAAGTAGATGTAAAAAAAGTAAGTTTTAAAAACAGATTCGGTATAGAACTTGTAGGCGATTTATATACTCCTAAAACATATAAGAAAGGTGAAAAGTTGGCAGCAATTGCAGTTTCCGGTCCGTTCGGCGCAGTAAAAGAACAAAGTTCCGGATTGTATGCACAAATTATGGCTGAAAGAGGTTTTATTACACTAGCATTTGATCCTTCATATACGGGTGAAAGTAAAGGTGAACCGAGATATGTGGCATCACCTGATATCAATACGGAAGATTTTCAGGCAGCAGTAGATTTTTTATCCGTTCAAGATAATATTGATCCTGACAAAATAGGTATTATCGGTATTTGCGGTTGGGGCGGACATGCTTTAAATACTGCAAGTATAGATACAAGAATAAAAGCAACAGTTACATCCACAATGTATAACATGAGCAGAGTAAACCATAAAGGTTATTTCGATCAAATGACAGAAGATGAACTTTATGCTTTAAAACAAGAATTGAATGCACAAAGAATAAAAGATTTTAAAAGCGGAAAATATGAACTTGCCGGCGGAGTTGTTGATCCGTTACCTGCAGATGCACCGCAATTTGTAAAAGATTACTATGCATATTATAAAACACCGAGAGGATACCACAAAAGAAGTTTGAACTCTAATACAGGTTGGAACAAAACATCCGCACTTTCATTTATTAATACTCCGGAACTTACTTTCACTAAAGAAATAAGAAGCGCGGTTTTGATGATACACGGTGAAAAGGCACATTCCTGCTATTTCAGTAAAGATGCTTATATAGATATGGTTCAAGGTGAAGGCAGCAAATATAAAGATAATAAAGAAATTATGATTATTCCGGGTGCAAGTCACGTAGATTTGTACGATAACGTTGATGTAATCCCTTTTGATAAAATAGAACAGTTTTTTAAGACATATTTAAAATAATGAAGATAAAAGTTATTTTGTTTTCATTATTGTTATCGGGAGCATTGCTTGTTTATGTTTTTGCGGTATATGCTCAACAAACGGGGAACAGTCAAAAAATGAATATTCAAATTGATAATAAAACATTTACGGTTATTGTTGAAAACAACAAAACAGTAAAAGAATTATATCAAAAGCTCCCGATAACATTAGAAATGTCGGACTTAAACAATAACGAAAAATATTGTTATTTGAATTTTACACTTCCTACTGATTCAAAATCGGTAAAAAACATTAAAAAAGGCGACGTTATGCTTTTCGGTAACAGTTGTCTTGTAATATTCTATAAAAGTTTCACTACATCCTACAGTTACACAAAAATAGGACATATAGAAAATCCGTCAGACAGCAATTTTAAAAAGGGGCAAAAAGTTATATCTTTAATGGGTGGCATGGGCAGAAGTTTTAACGGAAGTTATTGCCAATATGCTCTTTTACCTGCACATCAAGTGATGAGGCGGTAGCTACAGTGTCAAACGACGGAACAGTAACTGCCAAGGGCGAAGGCAGCGCAACCATTACGGTTACCAATCAGGGAGGTTCGGCTTCCGTCAAGTTCACCCAGAACAAGAAGCCGGTAATCCCGAGCGGCGGAGACGGAAGGGGATACGGAGATGCCGCCGCCAAGGTCCGCTGGCTGGAGCTCCCTGAGACATCCGCTACCGACCCTTACGAGTTCTTCACCCACGACATGGAAGTCCTTTCGGTCAAGACGAGGAACTATTCTTTCTACTGGGACTACGACAACCTCGTGGCGAAATGGGTGGCTTATCCGCTCTGCGGCTGGAACATCGGCAGCTCGGTCAAGAGGACCGATGCCTGGAACCTGGATCCGCTGCTTCCTGTGGACAAGCAGCCGGTCCTTTACAGTACTTACGGTGACGGAAACACCGGGTGGCGTGCACGCGGACACCAGATAGCTTCTGCCGACAGGCTGACGTCCTATGCCTCGAACTCAATGACCTTCTATTTCACGAATATGACCCCGCAGATCAACGACACGTTCAATTCGTCGGTCTGGGCCACGCTCGAAGGAATGGTAAGGAACTGGGCCTACAAGTCCGACACCCTGTATGTGGTGACAGGATGCGTCCCGGAGGGAAGCACCCAGTATTGTACGGACAACCTCGGCAAGAAGGTAACCGTACCTGTCGGTTATTTCAAGGCAGTCCTCCGCTACCAGAAATCTTCCACCATCGGATATTCAGGCTACATGGGCTGTGCCTTCTACATGGAGCACAAGAACTACAGCGGTTCCGCCGTGTCCAAGTCCATGTCGATGTCCATATCCGACCTGGAGAAGAAATTGGGCTACGGCCTGTTCGTGAACCTCACCGACAAGGTCGATGCTGCGACGGCGAAGAAGATCAAAGATGAAAACCCATCCACCGTTTCCTGGTGGTGGTAATAACACGATAAACTGATGAAAAGGTTATTCTGCATATTCACTGCCCTTCTGCTTCTGGTGCCTTTCGTTGGTGCCCAGAAAGTGCAGAGGAGCCATGTCATAGGGTTCTACAACCTGGAGAACCTCTTCGACACCTATCACGACGAAGGGAAGAACGACTACGAGTATCTTCCTGACGGAGCCAACCAGTGGACTGAGGTGAAGTACCAGAAGAAGCTTCACAACATGGCTACGGTCATCCGTGCGATGAAGGACGACAACAAGGTCTATCACACCATCCTCGGCGTGAGCGAAATCGAGAACCGCCACGTCCTCGAGGACCTGGTGGCCCAGCCTGAGATCGCAGACGCGAACTTCCAGATCGTCCATTACGACGGACCGGACAGGCGAGGTGTCGATTGCGCCCTCCTCTACCGGCCGGACCAGTTCACCCTGCTGGAAAGCCGTTCGATACCGTTCACCTTCGAAGACACGGAGATCGAGTTCAACATCGATTCCCTGCGCCAGATCGATTTCCGCACCAGGGATATCCTGTTCGTCCGCGGAACCATCGGTGACGAGATGTTCGCATTCTACGTG
>CACWKJ010000107.1 GCA_902761395.1 uncultured Elusimicrobium sp.
TTATATCTGAAAAGTTATTTTAAAACGCTCCCAAGGAGAATTGAACTCCTGCTGCATGATTGAAAATCATGTGTCCTAACCCCTAGACGATGGGAGCTTAAAAAAGTGAGCCCGACGCGACTTGAACGCGTGACAGCTTCATTAAAAGTGAAGTGCTCTACCAACTGAGCTACGGGCCCATCTCAAAACTAACAATGTAAAGAATTTTATCAAAAAAAATATTTTATGTCAAGTAAAAAAAATATAGTTTTTTTTGTTGACAAAGAAAAAATGTTTTAATACAATAACAAAGGTCTGTAATAAAGGCAATTTATAATTTTCAATGTACAATTTATAATTAACGACAACGAAAGAACAATAAACTGCTAAAAATAAATATCATTTAAATAAAATATAGACCGTTAAGCTTGAAAAAAAGCTCTAACGGTTATTTTTTGGAAGGTAAACATGTCAACATTAGTTGTTTTAGGTACCCAGTGGGGAGATGAAGGAAAAGGTAAAGTAGTTCATTACCTTGCAGCAGAAGCGGATTATATTGTTAGATATCAGGGCGGTAACAATGCGGGACACACTTTAATATATGAAAACAAACCTTTTGTTCTACATTTAATACCATCCGGAATATTGTTTCCCAAAAAAGTTTGTATGATTACAAACGGTGTAGTTGTAGATCCGAAAGCATTAAAAGAAGAAATAGATGTATTAAAAAAGAAAAAAATTCCTGTTGACGGAAGATTTTTCGTAAGCGAAAGAGCACATGTTATTCTTCCTTACCACAAACTTATAGACGGTATGCTTGAAAGCGATACAACACAAACAAAAATCGGAACAACAAAGAAAGGTATCGGACCTTGCTATACCGATAAAGTCAGAAGAGTCGGTATAAGAGTTATAGATTATATAGATAAAGAAGTTTTTCTTGAACTTTTAGACCAAAATTTAAAAGAAAAAGAAAATATGCTTAAAAGAGTTTGCGATATAAAGAAATTAAAGAAAGAGATATTGAAAGATCATGCCGTATTATCAAAGTTCTTGAAAAAATATGTTGCAGATACTTCGGTAATGATTGCAGATGCAATAGCAAAAAAGAAAAAAGTTTTATTCGAATCTGCTCAAGGTACAATGCTCGATTTGGATTACGGAACATATCCTTTCGTAACATCATCAAATCCTACATCAGGCGGAGCAAGCACGGGTGTCGGTATGGGACCGTCAAATGTAGATGCTGTTTTGGGTGTAGTTAAAGCTTATACAACCAGAGTCGGTGAAGGACCTTTCCCAACGGAACTTTTTGATAAAACGGGCGAATTTTTAAGAGAAAAAGGTCAGGAATTCGGAGCAACAACAGGCAGACCTAGAAGATGCGGCTGGTTTGATGCCGTTGTTTTAAGACACAGCGTCAGGGTTAACGGTATAAAACATCTTATCCTTACAAAACTTGATTGTTTGGAAGGATTAGACAAAATAAAAATATGTGTAGCTTATAAATATAAAGGTAAAATCTTGAAAGATTTTCCTGCATCAAGAATAGTTCAAAGAGATTGTAAACCTGTATATGAAGAAATGCCGGGTTTAAACGGTGTTGTAAGAGGTGTAACAAAGTTTGAAAAGTTACCTGCAAATGCCAAGAAATATATAAAGAGATTGGAACAGTTGGTAGGTGCAAAAATAGATTTAGTTTCTCTCGGCAGAAAAAGAGAAGAAACAATTCCGGCAGGAAAGAAAGTAAAATTATTTTAAGAAATTTATATAAGTAGGGAAGAAAAATGGTTTTAAAAAAATGTATTTTGGCTTTAGAAGACGGTAAAGTTTTTGAAGGGTTTTCCTGTGGTGCAGACACAGAAAGCACAGGGGAAATTGTTTTTAACACTGCTGTTTTCGGGTATCAGGAAATTGTTACAGATCCCGCAACAGCAAAACAACTAATATGTTTTGCTCATCCGCATGTTGGTGATTGTGGATTTAATAACCAAGATTTTCAGTCCGGAGCTATTCAAGCTACCGGGCTTTTTTTTAAGGAATACAGCAAAAGATATTCCAATTGGAGAGCAGACTTTTCAATGCAGGACCAAATTGTTAAAGACAATGTAGTTGCAATGGAAGGATTTGATACAAGATCTTTAGTAAAGTACATAAGAGAAAACGGTACTCAAAAAGCTATAGTATCAACAAAAGATTTTGATGTTGAAAGTTTAAAATCAAAACTTGCAAAAGTTGTTGCAAACGATAAACAAGATTTGGTAAAAACCGTAACATGTAAAGAAAAATATTCTTTAAACGAAAACGGTAAAAAGCAAAAAATCGCAATAATAGATTACGGTTGTCCGAAAAGTTTTATAGATACTTTTACATCACAAGATTATAAGGTTACAGTATTTCCCGCAACCGCAACGGCAGACGAAATTTTAAAAGAATGTCCGCAGGGCATATTTTTATCAAGCGGTCCGGGATATGCGGCAAATTCAAGTTATGCTGTTGATGCAATAAAAGAAATAATAAAAAAATCTCCGGATATGCCTGTATTTGCTATCGGTTTCGGTGCACAGGTTTTAGCTCTTGCCAACGGTGCAAAAGTAGTAAAACATAAAATAGGTCACAGAGGTGCAAATTATCCTGTTAGAGATATAAATACAAACAAAATAGCAATAACATCTCAGAATAACGGTTATTATACAGACAAAAGTTCAATAGAACAAAACGAAAATTTACAAGTAACACATATAAATTTATATGATGGTACGGTCGCAGGTTTTGCCAATAAAAAAGGTAACAATTTTGCAGTAGAGTTTTATCCTTCTTTAGATTCAGACGAAACCGGATACTTGTTTAAAAATTTCTTTGATATGGTGGAAAAAAATGCCTAAAAGAACAGATCTTAAAAAAATACTTATAATTGGTTCGGGACCTATCGTTATAGGTCAAGCTTGTGAGTTCGATTATTCCGGAGTACAAGCTATAAAAGCCTTAAAAAAAGAAGGATATAAAGTTGTTTTGGTAAATTCCAATCCTGCAACAATTATGACGGACCCTGAATTTGCCGACGCAACATACATTGAACCTTTGGTTCCGGAAATTGTTGAAAAAATTATTGAAAAAGAAAAACCCGATGCAATACTTCCTACACTCGGCGGACAGACAGCATTAAATTTGGCTGTAGCTTTAGCCGAAAAAGGTATTTTGGCTAAACATAATGTGGAACTTATCGGTGCAGACTTTGATACCATTTCAAAAGCGGAAGACAGAAAACTTTTCAAAAAGATGGTTGAAAGTATCGGCCTTGATTTACCGAAAAGCGGTTATGCTTACAACATGAAAGAAGCAAGAGAAATTGCGGAATCAATAGGCTTTCCTGTTATTATAAGACCTTCATTTACTTTGGGCGGTGTAGGTTCGGGAACTGCATGGACGAAAGAAGAGTTTGAAGAAATTGTTCAGGCGGGACTTCAGGCAAGCCCTATAAGTGAAGTTTTAATAGAAGAATCCGTTTTAGGTTGGAAAGAACTTGAAATGGAAGTTATGAGAGACAGAAAAGATAATTGTATTGCAATATGTTCGATAGAAAATGTTGATCCGATGGGTGTTCATACGGGAGATTCCATTACCGTTGCACCTGCAATGACAATTACCGCAAAAGAATATGCAAAAATAAGACAGGATTCTTTCAGAATATTAAGAGTTATCGGTATGAGACACGGCGGTGCAAATATTCAGTTTGCACAAAATCCTAAAGACGGAAGACTTGTTGTTATAGAAATGAACCCTCGTGTAAGTCGTTCATCGGCTTTGGCATCAAAAGCTACGGGTTTTCCTATAGCAAAAATTTCAAGTTTGTTGGCGGTAGGTTATACGCTCGATGAACTTACAAATGATATTACGGCTCCTAACCCTGCAAGTTTCGAACCGACAGTGGATTATCATGTTATAAAAATTCCGAGATTTGCATTTGAAAAGTTCGGTGATACCAACCAAACACTCGGAACAGCAATGAAATCCGTTGGTGAAACAATGGCATTGGGCAGAACATTTAAAGAAGCATTACAAAAAGCTATAAGAGGTTTGGAAGTTAAAAGAAGCGGTTACGGCCTTGAAAATGTAGGTATAGATAAAGAGTTGAATAAACTTCTTGAGTTAGGTACGGATGAAGCAAAGAAAAAAGCATTGGAAATTGTTACCGCAAAACTTGCAACACCTAACTGCAAATAAAAGAAATCGTTGATATGGAAAGTGAAATTCCCAACATATTCAAATTGAAAGGGGAAGAACAAAAACTTCTTTTAAGAAGAATAAAACAGTTCGGTTTTTCGGATAAACAAATAGCAATAGCTACAGGCAAAAAAGAAGAAGAGATAAGAGCTTTAAGAAAAGAATTAAAGATCATTCCTGTTTATAAACTTGTAGATACCTGCGGCGGAGAATTTAAAGCAAATACCGCATACTATTATTCAACATACGAAGAAGAAGACGATGTAGTAGTTTCCGATAAAAAGAAAAAAGTTATGATTTTGGGTGCCGGTCCCAACAGAATAGGGCAGGGTATAGAGTTCGACTATTGTTGTGTGCACGCAGTGCTTTCCTTGAAACAAGAAGGTTATGAAACAATAATGGTAAATTGTAACCCTGAAACAGTTTCTACCGATTATGATACGGCAGACAAACTTTATTTTGAACCGTTAACGGTGGAA
>CACWKJ010000108.1:0-4172 GCA_902761395.1 uncultured Elusimicrobium sp.
GGCCTTTTTATCAACAATCAGTATGTTGCAGTAAAAAAAATCGGTGTCGGCGGTTTCGGTATTGTTTGGCAGGCATACGATTTCAGTTTAAGAAATTTCATAGCAATAAAAGAACTCCTTCCGGAATATGCACAACCCAAATTTGTAGAGATGTTTTATAAAGAAGCATTGATAGCCAAAAACATTATACACGATAACATCGTAAGAGTTCAGCATTTTTGGCAGGGAAGTAACGGTTCGTATTACGTAGTTCTCGATTATGTTAGAGGTGTTGACCTTGAAAACTTAATTAAGAAATGTAACGATATGAACACGAAAATTCCGTGGCAATTATCTACATTTATCTGTATGAGTGTGTTAAAAGCTATCGATTATGCCAACAGAATTGCAAGAGATTCCATTACGGGTAACGCATACGGAATAGTTTACAGAGATATTTCTCCCGGAAACGTTTTGTTGTCTTTTGACGGTAATATTAAATTAAGTGATTTCGGTATTGCAAAAACAGCAGACGAAATAAAAGATTCCATCCCCGAGAAAGTTATTACCGGAAAATATCCTTACATGTCTCCGGAACAAATACAAGGTCTTCCGAATATAGATCACAGAACGGATATATTCTCCGTTGCTTTACTTTATTCGGAAATGTTGACCGGCCAAAGATTATATCAGGGAACCAACGACGAAATAAAAGCTCAGGTATTAAACAAAAAGTTTGATCCTGCGGAATTAAAATTGGATCCGAGTGTTCCTGCGGAAATTGGTGATATTATTTCAAAAGCTCTCGAAAAAGACAGAGATAACAGATACGACAGAGCTATTGAAATGTACAGAGATATAAGAAGAGTTTTGAAAGGTGTTGAAACAGACGAACTCTCCGTGGAATTGTCCGACTTCATTTTGAAAATGATGAGAGAATCCGTTGCGGGTTCCGAAAAACTTATAGAAAAAGTAAAAACTTTAACGGTGCAAGAAGTCGGTCAAACAGCAGGAATAAGAAAAATTAATTGTCAGGATTTTATAGTAGGTCAATCAAAAAATCTCGGAGCAGCTGCCGTTGGAGGAGCTGTTGCAGGTGCTGCCGCAGGCGGAGCCGTTGCCGGCGGAACAGGAAGAATTGTAACACAGCAGATGACAGCCGCACAAGCTCAGGCTCAGGCACAAGCTCAAGCTGCCGCAAATGCAGCAAGACAGGTACCTAAAGGTGAAGAAAAAGGTAAAACCGTTTTCGAAGAAGTTGGTGATTGGCTTTTCAATAAGTTCGATGAAATGAAAAAAAGTTTGTTCAGAATAATAATTGCTATACTGTTAGCTCTTTTGATTTTTGGAATTTTAGATATTTTCTTATTGCAATTAACTCCGTTCGGCAAAAATATATATTCAAGATTGTATCCTCCCGATGTAGTTATAACGACTATTCCGGCAGGAGCCGTTGTAAGTATGAAAACCAAGGACGGTGAAGTTGTTTTGAATAATGTGTCTTCGGCTTCTCCGATACCTGTAAGAAAAGTGTTGCCTAAAACTTATATTGTGACGGCAATAAAAGAAGGATTTAAGCCTGTTCAAAGGGTTGTTCAAATAGAACAAAGCGATAAAGGCAAGAAAGTAAGAAAAGAAAAAATAGAAATAATGTTCGACTTCTTGTTGAATGTTGATTCCGAACCGAGAGGTGCAAGTGTTTATATCGACGGTAACAAGTTCGGTGTAACACCTTGCAAAGCACAACTTTTGGCCGGTGCTCATACAGTAAAACTTATGCTTGAAGGTTTCGATAATTTGGGATACGATTCCGCTTCCGGCGGAAAAGAAGGTCAGTGTGATATCGATTTCACCAAGAGCATAATAGAAGAAATGTTCTCCGGAGTTGACAGAAGATTCTGGAATTGCGAACTTAAGAATATAGAAGGTGAAAATATATTCAGTGTAACAGGTTCGTTATTTAAGAAAATAAAAATAGATTCAGAACCTAAAGGTATGATGGTTCATGTTCAGGGTGAAAGTCAACCCAGAGGTGACACGCCTTTGAACACATTGTTTAAAGTTGGTGACTATAAGATAAGATTCTTGGATCCGAGTGCAAAGTACGGTGAAGCTATGAAAGATTTGGAAGTTAACAAAGATTCAAAAACAGACTTGTTTGTAAAGATGAACAAAATCGTTTCTTTCAAAGTAAAATCTAAAGATAGCCCTAACGATACATTCTTAACGAAAGTTACGATATCCAATAATGACATAGAAGTTACAAAAGATATTTCAACATCCAAACCTATAAGAATTCCGTTACCTGTGGCAGTTTACAATGTAACTTTCCACGGTGACAGTGAATATAAGCCCTGTAAATTATATAACATAGATATAAACAATACCAGCGCTGTTGTAGGTGAATTAGAATACTTAAAAGTTGCATTGGCTTTAAAAGCTACCGACAGCAAAACGGCAAATCCTTTGTCCGGAGCTTATGTATGGCTCGATAAGAAGATGATAGGTAAAACGGATAAAACCGGTGTATATAACGGAAGCTTTAAACCCGGTAAATATGAATTTAAGCTTGTTGCTAAAGGATATAAAGAACAAATCTCTTCCGTGGAAGTGTTATCCGGTAAAAAATCGGAATTGCAGGTTATAATGGAACCTGAAGCTGCGGACGAGTCTGTAATTCCGGTAGATGCAAGTGCATATATTCCTTCACAAACAAGTGAAAATGCGGATATTTCAGATAGTATAGAACCTACAAAAGATAAAGTTTCCGAAAAGAAATCTAAAAAAGATAAAAAGAAAGCAAAAGAAACGCCGAAAGTTACAACTCCGGTTCCCGATGACGATGAAGAAATGACTACTGAAAATCAGGTAGTTGTTTGTTTGAACTGCGGTTATGTTAATACCGCACCGGCAGGAAAGAAACTTAGATTTTGTGTAAATTGTGCAAAATCTTTAAAATAATAAATAATGTAGTATGGAGATAGTATAATGAAAAAGATGCCATTAGTGTCCAAATGTTGTTTAGTAATTTTAGGGCTGTTGTTCTGCTCGATCGGAGTTTTTGCGGATGTTCCTAAGAAAATCAATGTACAAGGAAAAGTAACTACTGATTCCGGCCAACCTATAACCGGTAACGGAAAAACTGTTATATTAACAATAAAAGGTGATGGAGATGATGTATCTAAGGATGCTACCGTAGATATAGACTCAGATGGATTGTATAGTGCTAATATTGATGTTGATGGTATAGATTTTAGCAAACAATTATCTTTCGTCGTTACTGTGGAAAATGTTAGTTCAAAGGAAACTCCGTTTGCTTCCAGTCCATATGCTTTTTATGCATCAAAAACAAGAGAGTTAGATGCTACAAGCGAAGATAGAGTAAGGTTAAAAGATGGAAATTTTGATGATCATATCTATAAGATAAAGGTAGCAACGGCAAGTTGTGCCAATATTATGTCGAGTACTGACACCGTAGGAAAAGTATGGGCAATGACAGATACTAATAAGCAAGGATGGAAGGATTCTAATACTTTAGATATACCATTAGCTTCCACAGGTACTATTGGTGGTATAAAATTGGGAAATTGGAGAGAAGATCGTGTATTTACCGGTTTAGGTATGATTGCAAAACCTAATGGATTAAGGGATATTTTGAGTGTAAATTTAGATACAGGGACTGGTTTGAAGATAGACAAGTATAATAAGATAGCGGTGTCAACAGCAACGGATAAAACTTTAGGAGTAGTATATGTTCCGTCGTTAAGCCATGGATTAACTTTAGATAGTGATGGAGCAGTAAAAATAAGTTCAGCAGATGCGAATACAATGAATTACGGAACGATAAAGTTATACAATTCAACCGATACATATAGTGGTGCGGAGGATGGAACATTTACGGCAGCAACGATAGTAAGTGCAATAAATTCAACATATATGGCATTGGATACTAATAAGTCAAATAAGTCAGATTTCTATGATATAGCATATAGTTCATATGTGTTAGTAAATGATTTGCAGGGTGGTCAAGCATTGGTATGGAATGCTACGGATAAGAGGTGGAGGAATGAGTCGATACCGGCAGTTAGTGTAACGGATGTAGCAGATGGTCAAGCATTGGTATGGAATGCCTCGAATAGTGTTTGGGAAAATAAGAGTATATCAACAATAGCATATAGTAGTAATGTAAGTGT
>CACWKJ010000108.1:4236-6187 GCA_902761395.1 uncultured Elusimicrobium sp.
TTTGGGAAAATAAGAGTATATCAACAATAGCATATAGTAGTAATGTAAGTGTAGATAATTTAGCAGATGGTCAAGCATTGGTATGGAATGCTACGGATAGTGTATGGAAAAATGTAGATGTGCAGACTAACTTGCCACCAACATCAATAGGTGTCTCTACTGGAAATGCTACTAAGCCATCAACTTATGATGGTGATAATAAAGGAAAATATCTTCTGTGGTGTTATGATGTAGAACATGATACACAGACATGGCTAAAGGTACGATTTGGTCCTAGTGGTAGTGCTCCTAGTGGTCTTGGTTATGATGCTTTGAGGTCTGGGTGGGATGGTGCAGACCTTGCAGAAATTTATCAATCAACGGAAAAACTTGTTCCGGGTGATGTCGTTTCGATAGATCCTGCAAAAGATAATGCGATAGTAAAAACAAAAGTAGCCGAAGACACTATGGTTGCTGGAGTCATTTCTACCGAACCCGGTGTATTAATGAATCAAGACGAAAAAGGATATAAGTTGGCCTTGGTCGGTAAAGTTCCAACAAAAGTTTGTAACGAAGGAGGAGCTATAAAGAGAGGAGATTTGCTTGTATCCGCCTCGATACCGGGGTATGCAAAGAAAGCAGGTGACAATCCGAAAGTAGGAACGGTTATCGGAAAAGCACTTGAAAATTCAGATTCTCAAAAAGGGACCATATTGGTTTTGGTGAACTTACAATGATAAATAAAAAATTATTAATTCTGTCTTTTTTAATGTTTGTTGCTTTTTTGACAGTTTGTGTTTATGCTGATAGCAAGGAGAAAAATTTTGTTACCGTTCTAAACGGAGCAAATTTCGAAAGTGAGGCTGGGAAAAATTCGTACTCATTTATCGGTCAACCGGTAGTTTTTGCTACTAAGGAAGAGAAAGATACTACTTCTCAGTCGGCATTTGCTTCAGTGTTTTATATTACACAAAGTTCGGATATTCATTTTACAAATATCACAACAAGTACTGAACCCTTTAAAGATATTCAAGTTGATTTAGAAGTTACGATTATATCATCTTCCACAGCACCGAATGACAAAGGGGATATAGATAAAGTAAGATATAGGGTTTGGGAAGGTGAAGATGTTGATTGGAATAATTATGAAATAAGTCCGGAGGTGTCTTATGAAGGGTCTGTTTCCGGGAAAAAAGTTAATTTTAAACAGACTGTAATTCTTTCTGCCGGACAAGAAGTAAATTTCTTTAAGGTTTATGCACAATTAAAAGATGGCTCTAAAAGATGGTCTGAAGCTTATATGGTAAGACTTGTTCCGGGATTGTCAAGTGGTATAAAAATTATATCTCCTGATGGAATAAGCAAAACTGCTACTATAGATCCTCAAGTTGAAACAACCTCTTTAAGATTAACAACAGCAACAATTACATTAACTAATGAAGATACCGGTGAAGAAGTTTATAGTGTAGTACTTGATACAACGACAAATGCGTCTTTAAATATGTATAATGAAGGTAAAATTTATTATTTACATTCCAAATTTATACCTAAATATAATGAATATGCTCAAAAATCTTTACCTACAACATTAACAAATAATACAGAATACAAACTATCTATAATAGTGAACGATAAAGAGGAAACTGTAACATTCAAAGCTTTATCCGGTGGAGTTGCGGATATTTTAACATATCCGTCACCGTTTAATCCAAAGAAAGAAAAAATCAAGATTAGATACTTATTGGCAGACGAAAGAAAAGTTACTATTAGGTTATACGATAAAGCAGGTAAAGTTGTATGTAAGTTGGTTGATGGCGAAACAAGGTCGGCAGGCACAAATGAGGAAGAGTGGGATGGCAGAAATTATGCAGGAGAAACTCTTGCAACAGGTGCTTATATAGTAGAAATAATTGCCGGAAGTGACAGAAGATATACGGCATTAGCTATAGTGGGTAAATAATATGAAAAAAAT
>CACWKJ010000109.1 GCA_902761395.1 uncultured Elusimicrobium sp.
GAACAAGCGGAAACCTTCATTGACAGATATAGTAGCAGTTTTGAGGAGTATTTAAGCTCCGTTGTCAATAAACTGCGTGATACGGATTCAGAGTACAAAGATATTGAGGAGCGTATTGCTAAACTGTACGAAGATTATCCGAGAGTAAAAGCTAACATAAATTTGGTTCCTTCTTTATTGGTTCAACTTGATGAATATTCCAAAGGTATAGCGAAAGATAAATTCTTAGACTTAACATTAAAACCTGTTTTGGAATTATCCGATGACGAAAAAGTTTTTATTTTAATGAACTTTTTTATGGCTAACTGGGAAACGATGGTTTTTCCGTACAACAGATATTATCAGTTGTTGGAAAAAAGGGGAAAACAAACCAGTGAAGCTGATATCAAAAGAATTTTAAACTATTTTAAAAACGAAGACATTAGAGATTTGCAGGTGTGGTTTAATTTGTCTTGGTTTGATCCGTATTGGAGACAACAAGATGAATTTATTAATTATTTATACGTAAAAGGAAGAGATTTTACCGAAGATGAAAAACATAAATTAATAGATAAACAACTTGAAATTTGCGGAAAGATAGTTCAAAAACATAAAGAATTGCAGGATAAAGGTCAAATAGAAGTTTCCGTAACACCTTTTTACCATCCCATACTTCCTTTATTGTGTGACACAAATAATGCATTAGATGCGACACCGAGTATTGTTTTGCCCAAAAAAAGATTCTCTCACAGAGAAGATGCAGTATGGCATGTTCAGTCCGCTATTAATTATTATGAGAAAATATTCGGAAGGAAACCTACCGGAATGTGGCCTTCCGAGGGGTCTGTTTGTGATGAAGTAGTAAAAATTGTATCCGAGAACGGAATAAGATGGATTGCAACAGATGAAGCCATATTGAATGGCAGTTACAGGCGAGCTTGTGAAAACAGGAGATGTTTGTTTAGACCTTACAATGTATCCGTTGACGGCAAAAATGTAAATATTATTTTTAGAGATCACGGATTATCTGATTCTATAGGTTTTGTTTATTCAAAATGGAATCCTGATGATGCCGTAAGAGATTTTGTTACAAAAATAAAAAATATAGGTGAATATGTTTCTCAAGAATATGAAAATCCGTTAGTATCTGTAATACTCGACGGTGAAAATTGTTGGGAATATTATAAAAATGACGGTAGAGATTTTCTCTCTAAACTATATTCCGCATTGAACAATGATAATGAAATTGAAACTGTAACAATAACCGATTACTTGAACAGATTCCCGCCGAAAGATACTATTACACACTTAATGGCAGGTTCTTGGATAAACGGAAATTTCGGTATATGGATAGGGCATAATGAAGATAATACTTCTTGGCAGTATGTCGGACAAACAAGAGATTTTATAATTGAATATACAAAACAGCATCCGGAATTTGTCGGTAGTGATTTGGAAAAACAAATTTGGCAAATTTTATATGCTGCGGAAGGATCGGATTGGAATTGGTGGTACGGGGATGATCATTCTTCCGGTAATGATGGAATGTTTGATTTGTTGTTTAGAAAACATTTGATGGCCATATATTCTTTGTTAAATCAAAAGATTCCGGATTATTTGCATAAAGCTATTAAAGGCCAACAGCATATGTCGAGTAATCGTAATAGCAACTTTATGATGCCGACTTCATTAATAACCCCTGTTATAGACGGAGAAATTACAAATTTCTTTGAGTGGAAGAGAGCAGGTTTGTATATTGTGGGACAAACCGGTGGTTCTATGCACCAAGTATCAAGTACGGTAAAGAGTTTTAATTTCGGTTTTGATTTGGAGAATATATATTTGGCACTGGATTTGAATATTGAGCAAAATTCAAAAGAAATAGAAAACTTTAGCTTCAATATTAATTTCTTGGAACCGGTAAAAGTTAAAGTTTCATGTAAATTCGATATAGATCATAATGTAACGGGATTTGATATTTATTATGAAAACACAAAAGAGAAAAAGAATTTACCTTTGGAAAATATAAAATTTAAATCGATAATAGAAATTAAAATTCCTCTTTCGGCTTTGGAATTACCCAAAGATTATAATAATATAGAGTTTACACTCAGTGTTGATAAAGATAGCATGGAAGTTGAAAGATGGCCGTACCAGTCTTCGGTTGTTATGCCGAAACCTATCAAAAATTTTAATGTTTTATCGTGGACGGTTTAAAAAGGATATAAATAAATATGATAACGAAAGAAATAAAAATAAAAAATACCATATTTAAAGGTATAGAATTGGAATTAAGTAAAGAAAGTAATTTGTTGGTAATAACAGGTGATAAAGGGTATATTATGTGCGGCTATTTGAATATAAACACTGCACAAAAAAGAAATGATGTTGCTTGCATAGTTACCGGCGTAAAAACAATAGAAGATATACTTAATTCAAATATTGTGGCGCTTACGGCAAAAGCTCAAGAACTTGGAATAAGTATGAATATGCCTGTAAAGAAAGCACTTGAAATATTGGCTGAATGAAAATAATAAAAATTAATATGCAATATAGAGGGGTGGGGTGTAAAAATGGCAGAAAGTATTGATATTAAAAGTTTAAATGAAAAAGTAAAACAGCAATCTTTGTCGATAATGGGACTTTTGAGTGAAGTTTCCAAAGTTATTGTCGGTCAAAGTTATATCCTTGAAAGAATGTTGGTAGGTTTGTTGTCGGATGGGCATATTTTATTGGAAGGTGTTCCCGGACTTGCAAAAACATTGGCTGTAAATACCATGGCAAAAGCTGTGTCTGGAGATTTTAAAAGAATACAATTTACTCCGGACTTGTTACCTTCCGATTTAACAGGTACACTAATATACGATTCAAAGCAGGGAGATTTTAATGTAAAAAAAGGTCCTGTCTTTTCAAATTTTATATTGGCAGATGAAATTAACAGAGCACCTGCAAAAGTTCAAAGTGCTTTTTTGGAAGCTATGCAGGAAAAACAAGTTACGATAGGAGATGTAACGTATCCTTTACCTAATCCTTTTTTGGTTTTGGCAACACAAAATCCTATAGAACAGGAAGGTACATATCCGTTAGCTGAAGCACAAGTAGACAGATTTATGCTTAAATTAAAATTGGATTATCCCACGGAACAAGAAGAAAGAGCGATTTTAGACAGATATTCCACAAGGAAAAAAATAGAAGTAAATCCTGTTATAACATTAAAAGATTTAGAAGAGGCTAAACAGGCTGTTGATGAAATATATGTTGATGATAAAGTAAAAAATTATATCGTTGATATTGTTATTGCAACCAGAAAACCTGAAAAGTACGGACTTGAAAATTTAAAGAATCTTATAGCTTTCGGAGCATCTCCGAGAGCAACAATTAATTTAAACAGAGCAGGTAAAGCTCTTGCTTTCTTAAAAGGAAGAGGATTTGTTACTCCGGAAGATATTAAAGATATCGGTCCTGATGTATTAAGGCACAGAGTTCTTACGACCTACGATGCTGATGCGCAAGAATTGACCAGTGACGATATAATAAAACAAATTTTTGACGGTGTTGAAGTTCCGTAAGTTCTTTTAATAATTAATAAAGCAGCTAAACAACTGAAAATTTTTAATTGAATTAAGGATAACAGATTGTTAAAATCAGAAATATTATCAAAGATAAAAAAAATAGAGCTTAGATCAAAAAAACTTGTTGATGATGTTTTCTCGGGAAAATACCATAGCGTTTTTAAAGGTCAGGGTTTGGAGTTTAGTGAAGTAAGAGAATATGTTCCCGGTGATGATGTAAGAAGAATTTCTTGGAATGTTACAGCAAGAAGAAATAAACCTTATATAAAAAAGTACGATGAAGAACGAGAGCAAACTGTTATGTTTGTCGTTGATTTGAGTGCTTCGGGACAATTTGGAAGTAAAACAGTTATAAAAAATGATTTAATAGCGGAACTTACCGCAGTGCTTGCTTTTTCAGCTCTTAAAAATAGTGATAGAGCAGGATTGTTGACTTTTACAGATGTCGTTGAACAATATATAAAACCGCAAAAAAATAAAAAACATATTTTGCGACTAATAGATATAATTTTGAGTTATAAACCGCAAAATAATAAAACAAATATAGAAAATGCATTGAAGTCTTTAAACAGACTTTGTAAAAGAAAGGCTTTAGTTTTTTTGATATCAGAT
>CACWKJ010000110.1 GCA_902761395.1 uncultured Elusimicrobium sp.
AATTTCAGTGTTTTTAACAGCGTTGTTCGGCTCGGGCCTGGGCTTTCTATGGTACAATTCTTACCCTGCAGAAATTTTTATGGGAGATACAGGAAGCTTATGTTTGGGCGGTCTTTTAGGTTTATCTGCCGTATTTATAAAACAAGAACTTATTCTTTTTATAGTAGGAGGAATATTTGTAGCAGAAGCGTTATCTGTTATGATACAGGTTTCTGTTTTTAAAAGAACCCAAAAAAGAGTTTTTAGAATGGCGCCTTTACATCACCATTTTGAGTTGGGTGGTCTTGCAGAAACAAAAGTAACGATAAGATTTTGGATTGTAAGTATCATTCTTGCAATTATAGCAATATCTTCTCTCAAATTAAGATAAAAAAATGGCAAAAAACAATGGTATAAAAATAGCGGTTTTAGGGTTAGGAAAGTCCGGTATTGCCTGTGCGAATTTGGCAATATCCAAAGGTTATTCCGTATTTGCAAGCGACAGCGGTAAAGTAAGAACACATAAGCAAATGAATTTAAACAAAAAAGTTGAAGTTGAGTTCGGAAAACATTCTTCAAAAGTTCTTGAAAACGATATAATAATAAAAAGTCCCGGATTACCTAATGAACTTGAAATTCTTAAACAGGCAAGAAAACAAGAAATACCTGTTTTAAGCGAACTTGATTTTGCATTAAATTTTGCAAAACCTAAAAAAATAATTGCAGTAACGGGAACTAACGGGAAAACAACTACAACAACTCTTATTTATGAAATAATAAAGAAAGGATACAAAAATACTTTTGTTGCCGGAAATATTGGCTTTCCGATATCGGAAGTTGTAACAAAATTAAATTCAAAATCTATTTTAGTGTTAGAGTTATCGTCTTATCAACTCGAAGACTCCCCTTATTTTAGACCTAATATCAGTGTCAGTATGAATATAACTCCGGATCACTTAAAGCATCATCACACAATGGCAAATTATGTAAAAGCCAAAGCGAATGTTTTTATAAATCAAAAAAAACAAGATTATGCAATATATAACTACAAAGATAAATATTTAAAAAAATCCATTCTGAAAACAAAAGCAATAAAATTTGATTTCAATAATAACAAAACGAAAAACTGTATTTATTTTAAAGACGGAACAATTTATTTAAAGAAAAACAACAAAAAGACGGAACAATTTATTTAAAGAAAAACAACAAAAACATAAAACTAAATCCAAAAATAAATATTCCGGGAAAACATAATATAGATAACATTCTTGCATCTGTTTCTGCAAGTTATCTTGCCGGAACAAAAAAATCCGTAATTGAAAAAGTAATATCCGGTTTTAAAGGTGTAGAGCACAGAATAGAATTCGTAAAAGAAATAAACGGTGTTAAATATTATAACGATTCCAAAGGAACGAATGTAGATTCAACAAAAGTTGCACTTGAATCGTTTGATAAAAATATTCAGTTGATACTCGGCGGACAAGATAAAGGAAGTCCGTACAAACCGATTTTTAATTTAATTAAGAAAAAAGTAAAAAATATATTTTTAATAGGTGAAGCAACAAATATAATAAAAAAACAACTTAAAGGCTCCGCACCTATGATTGAATGTGAAACATTAAAAAATGCAATAAAGAAAATACATTCTGTTGCACAAAAAGGTGATATAGTTTTATTTTCCCCCGCATGTGCATCTTTCGATCAATTTAACGATTTTGAGCATAGAGGCAGAGAATTTAAAAAATTTGTTTTGGCTATAAAATAACATGACAACATTATTTTTTAACACAATTTTAAACGGCTTAAAGAAAAACAAAGATGCAAGATATCTTTCTTATTGGACTTCAGGGCTGATTATTATAGGAATTTTAGCCGTTGCTTCCTGCAGTGCCATGGTAAGAATAAATTCTCCGCTGGATTGTATATCAAAACATCTTATGAACATAGGGCTGGGATTTATTCTTTTTCTTATTGCTTCTTTTTTCGATTACAAAAAATACAGAAAAGCTTCTTTTTTCCTTTTTATATTAACAACGTTATTATTGTTAGCCACTCCTTTTTCCAGAGAAATAAATGGCGCTCACAGATGGATAAATCTCGGTTTTTTCAATTTTCAGCCATCGGAAATGGCAAAATTGGTAATGATAATAATAATGTCCGACTTCATTACTCGTCATAAGCACCACATTAACACATGGAATGCAAATGTTTTTCCGTGCATATATTTGGCGGTTTTCGGCTTTATTGTTTTTATTTTACAAAGTGATTTGGGAACAGCTTTTTTACTTTTTGCTATATGGGCATCATTGTTATTTGTAGCAAAAATAGACACTAAACGAATTCTTATAATTATCTTAGCTTGTATACTGGCTGTAGCAGTCGCAATAGCAATAAAACCTTACAGAAGAAAAAGAGTAGTAACTTTTTGCAAACCCATAGTTCAATTATTTTTAAAGGATAAAAATGTTGAAGAAACGCCTAAGACAAAAGCAGAAAAAATTAAAGATTCGGATTCTTATAATTCGGATATAGCTTTTGCTGCTTTCGGTTCAGGAGGATTAACGGGAAAAGGCTCAGGAAAAAGTGATACAAAATTAAGATATTTGCCCGAAAAACATACGGATTATATTTTTCCGATAATAGGCGAAGAACATGGCCTTGTAGGAACACTGATTACGGTTTTTCTTTTTATTATGTTTACAAAAACAGCTTTAAATATCAACAGCAAATGTAAAGATGAGTTTGGGAAATATTTATCTTTAGGGATAGTCTTAACAATAACAGGACAAGCCCTTATCAACATGGGTATGACTACCGGTGTTTTACCATCTAAAGGGATACCTCTGCCTTTTATATCTTATGGCGGTTCTGCAATGCTCATAAATTGTTATATGGTAGGTATTCTTGTTAATATTGCAAGGAGCAACAGCAGATTATTATGAAAAATATACTTATAGCAGTCAGCGGAACAGGCGGACATGTTTATCCGGGAATAGCACTTGCTTATGAACTGAAACAAAAAGGATATAAGCCTGTTTTTGTAGTAAATAACAACAAAAACGGTGTATCTTTAAAGATAGTAAGCACTTCCGGATATGATTATGAAATATTGGATTTTAAAGCTCCCCCAAGAAAAATATCTTTGGATTTATTTTTGTTTCCGTTTAAATTCATTAAAACGCTGTCCGAAGCAAAAAAGATATTGAACAAAGTTTCTCCTATGGCGGCAGTAGGTATGGGAGCATACTTATCTTTCCCCGTTTTACTCATGGCAAAGATAAAAAAAATTCCCACATTGATTCACGAACAAAATTCTATTCCGGGACTTGCAAACAAATTACTATCAAAAATAGTTACGAAAGTAGCGATAAGTTTTCAAGAATCGGAAAAATTTTTCAATAAGAAAAAAACAATATTTACATCTAATCCGATAAGAAAAGATATATTTAATATTTCAAGACAGGATGCAGCAAAAAAACTAAACATTGATGCGGATGTGTTTACTGTTTTTGTTTTCGGAGGAAGCTTAGGTGCAACGAAATTAAATAACATTATGTTTAATGTTAACGAGTATTTGTTTAACAGACATAAAGGTAAAATACAATTTATACATATTACGGGAAACAACGATTTTGAAACTTTAGATGATAAATACAAAAAGCTTAACACAAAAAAATTCATAACAAAATATATGAACGATATAGGAAATGCTTATGCATGCAGCGACTTGTTGATCTGCAGAGCAGGTGCAGGAACGGTAAAAGAAGTTGAAAATTACAATTTACCTGCACTTTTTGTACCTTTCCCTTATGCTACAGACAATCATCAATATTTCAATGCAAAATCGGTGGAAGTACCAAACTTTAGAATTGTTATAGAAGAAAAAAATATTACGGAGCAGGAAATAATAAAATTTATAGAGCAATATATATCAAATGTCATAGATATTACAAGGATTGTTTCCCCCGAATATTTCCCTCAGGAAATATTGGCTGAAGAGGTTTTAAAATTAACAAATGAAAAAATATAATATTTTAATATCTAACGACGACGGAATAAACGGTCCCGGCTTAAAACCTTTAATAAAAGAGTTATCCTCTTTTGCAAATATTTATGTTATCGTTCCAAAACATGAAATGTCCGGAACAAGCCATTCAATACATTTAAAAAAATATTTAAAACTTGAAAAAATAAAACCTAACATTTATGCTCTGGTTGGCGGAACTCCTGCAGACTGTGTAAAATATGCCTTATATTCTTTTTTCAAAGATAAAATAGATTTGGTTGTATCAGGAATAAATACATGTGCAAATCTTGCACAAGATGTTATTTATTCCGGAACAGTAGCTTCTGCGCGAGAAGGAGCATATTTGGGAATACCGTCAATGTCTGTTTCCGCAAGTGATGAAGCAAACCCCTGCTATAATCAAGTTGCAAAGGCTGCACTAAAAATAGCAAAAGAAGTTTTAAAAAAAGAAAAGAAAGGCAGACCTGCACTCTGTTTAAATATAAATATTCCCCCAAACTATAAAGGAATAAAAGTTGTTCCGTTAGGTATAAGATGTTACGATGAAACGATCGTAGAAAAGAAAACAAAAAAAGGAACATATTATAAACTTGCAGGAAGATTTATATCCGGCAAAAAAAATAAAAATTCGGATATTGATGCCGTAGAACAAGGTTTTATTTCAATTACTCCGTTAGAACTCGACCAAACAAGTTTTTTTAAAATAAAAAGCTACAAATTTCTGGAAAAGAAATAGCTTTATGCTCTTGCAAGAGTAACCACAACAGTTTTACATCTTAAATTTTTCAAAACTTTTGCACATTGATTTGCAGTAGAACATGTAGTTGCAATATCATCTATTAAAAGAATTTTTTTACCTTTTATAATATCAATATATTTTTTGTTTATATCGAACATACTTTCCAAATTTTTATGTCTTTCCTGTTTTTTAAGATTAAATTGCGGTTTAGTATATTTTGTTCTTACCAACACATTATACATCGGTTTATCTATAATTCTTGCAACATCATCTGCAAGAAGTTCCGCCTGATTATATCCTCTTTTCCACTTTTTAAACCAATGCATAGGAACAGGGACAACAACATCTATATCTTTATCTATATTTTCTTTTTTTATAAATTCTGCTAACGGTAAAGATAAATCGTTTGCTAAAAAAGTTTTTCTCGAATATTTTAAATTTTTTATTAATTTTTTCATTTGAGT
>CACWKJ010000111.1 GCA_902761395.1 uncultured Elusimicrobium sp.
CCCGTTTTTACTTTTAAGTTTTTTGTACCGGTAACATCTATAGTAATATCGTTAAGTGCTAACCCCGAAGAGGACGAAAACTGAGTAACTGCACCGCTTATGGACACAGTTTCTGCATAGGAATACATGTACATAAGTAATCCGGCAAAAACAAATATGCAAGTTGCAAAAAGTTTTTTCATGTTTTCTCCTAATTTAGTTTATAACACATTTCCTAATATTTTAACCTTTTTTATTTTATTTTTCAATTATTTTTTCAATTTTTTATTATTGTTAAATTTGCAAACTTTGCCAACAACTTTTTCCATTGTCCGTTTGAAAATAGTACTACCAACTTCAAATTATCACCGGAACCGCTCTTTTCTATTATCTTCCCGTTCCCAAAAGCCTGATGAGAAACAAGCGTCCCTATTTGGTACGGACTGTCATCTGCTCTTTCAAATGGTTCGTAAGTTATCTCTTCTTTATATTTAGATTCAAATAATGCGGGATTTGTTACAACATTTTGTGCCGCTCTGTTGGAAAGTTGTTCCGTAAAACCTGCTTCCAATAAGAATCTTGACGGCATATTCCACTTTGTTTTACCGAAAACCGTTCTTTCGGTTGCCCAAGTCATATAAAGATTTTCTTTTGCTCTTGTCATACCGACATACATTAATCTTCTTTCTTCTTCCAATTCCTGTTCATCGTAAGCGGATTCGCCTATAGGGAAAAGACCTTCTTCCAAACCGACTATGAACACATTTTTAAACTCTAACCCCTTAGCTAAATGGAGTGTCATAAGTGTAACTTTATCTTCTGTATCCTGCCAAGAATCTATATCGGTAACAAGTGCAACTTGCGACAAGTATCCTGCTAAACTTCTGTCAGGAGATCTTCTTTCAAAATCTTCAACCGCGGAAACAAATTCTTGTATATTTTCTATTCTGCTTTTGTTTTCCGGACTATCGGTAAGTTCCAACTCTCTTATATAGCCGGAATCATCTATTACCGTTTCCACTATTTCTTTTACGGTTTTATCATATTTTGTAAGAACATTTTTTTCTATTATTTGTCTGAACGAGTTCATTGCGGCAAGCGAACTTCTCGGGATAATATCCGTTCCGACAAACTTTAATGCTTCATATAATGAAAGACCTTTTGATGTGGCAAAAGCTTCCAATTTATCCATAGAAGATTTTCCCACTCCTCTTCTCGGAACATTTACTACTCTTCTAAAACTTACATTATCGTTTGGATTATGTATAAGTTTTAAGTATGCCATAATATCTTTAATTTCGGCTCTTTCGTAAAACTTTAATGTTCCGACAATATTGTAAGGTATGCCTTGCCTTCTTAAAGCATCTTCCAAAGCTCTGGACTGTGCATTTGTTCTGTAAAAAATCGCAAAGTCGGAAAGTTTATAACCGCTTTCTCTGTTTATAAGTATCATATCCACAACTCTGGCGGCTTCATCGTTTTCATTCATATTTTGGAATACATTTATATTACCCTTATCTTCGTTGCTTGTCCAAAGTTGTTTAGGTACTCTGCCGGTATTATTTTTAACCACATTCCATGCTCTTTGAAGTATCTTTGGTGTAGAACGATAATTTTCTTCAAGTTTTACCGTGGTACAACCGGGATAATCTTTTTCAAAGTCAAGAATGTTTGTTATATCCGCTCCTCGCCAAGAATAAATACTTTGATCATCGTCACCTACTACACATATGTTCTTATATTTTTCCGCCAACATTTTCGTTAAAACACATTGTGCATGATTGGTGTCCTGATACTCGTCCACCAATATGTATTGAAATTTGTCTTGATATTTTGAAAGAATGTCCGGATTTGCCTGCAAATTTAAAACTGTCTGCATTATCAAATCACCGAAATCAAAAGCGTTATAAGTTTTTAATTTCTTTTGATAAAGTTCGTATATTGCCGATACCGTTTTACCGTAAAAGTCACCTTTTGCCTGGCAATCGTCGTTCATATCCTGCGGGCTGTCCAAATCGTCTTTTGCTCTGCTTATTCTGTTTGCCACCCATGTAGGTTTAAACTTTTTATCGTCAAGATTTAATTCTTTTATACATTCTTTTACAACATTTACCTGTTCGCCCATATCGTATATAAGGAAGTTCGGATCTATACCGAAATTTTTTGCTTCACAGGATAAAAGATACAAACAGAACGAATGAAATGTGGAAACTCTGACATCAAAAGCCATGTTGTCGGTTAACTCGTTAACCCTTTTTCTCATTTCGTTTGCGGCTTTATTTGTAAATGTAACCGACAATATGTTGTAGGGCCTTATACCTTGTTCCAACAAATATGCAATTCTATATGTAATAACTCTTGTTTTGCCTGTTCCTGCACCCGCAAAAATTATTAACGGACCGTCTGTATGTAAGACGGCCTCTTTTTGTGAATTATTTAAATTGTCTAATGATATAGTCATAATTTGTGTATTATACCATATATAAAAAATAATACTCAAATAATTGTTTTATAAATAAAATATATGTAAAATATTAAAGTTATTTTATTTATCATATATGCAAAGGAGCATGTAATGAACACTCAACAACAAGAAAATAAATATTTAATGAAGACATACAAAAGATATAATGTTTCCGTTAAAAAATCTAAAGGACAATATGTTTGGGACGAAAACGGTAAAAAATATTTGGACTTTTTTTCCGGTATAAGTGTTTGCAGTTTCGGACACGGTAACCCTGCAGTAATTTCAGCAATAAAAAAGCAGTTGGATTTGTTTGTACATTGTTCCAACGTTTATTATTCAAAACCGCAAGTTGAAGTTGCAAAAGCTTTGCTTGATAAATCTTTTAAAAACGGCAGGGTATTCCTTGCAAATACAGGTGCTGAAGCAAACGAAGGTGCAATAAAAATTGCAAGAAAGTGGGGCAGCGATCATCCTTTAAAAGACGGAACTAAAAGGTACGAAATAATTGCATTTAAAAACTCTTTTCACGGAAGAACACTTGCAACTCTTGCTGCAACAGGTCAGGAAAAGTTTCATATTCCTTTTAAACCGTTACAACAAAAGTTTGTGTTTGCCGAATTTAACAATATAGATTCAGTAAAGAAGTTAATAAACAAAAATACTGTAGCAGTAATGATTGAGTTGGTACAAGGTGAAGGCGGAATAAATATTGCCGATAAAAAGTTTGTTAAAGATTTAAGAAAACTTTGTGACGATAAAAATCTTCTTTTAATATGCGACGAAATTCAGTGCGGTTTGGCAAGAACAGGTAAAACATTTGCTTGGCAACATTACGGAATAAAGCCGGACATCTTTACATTAGCAAAAGCAATAGCTAACGGTCTTCCGTTAGGTGCCGTTGTTGCGGATAAAAAAGTTGCCGAAGTATTTAATTACGGTGATCACGGTTCAACTTTCGGCGGTAACCCCGTATCTTGTGCTGCAGCTGTTGCAACATTAAAATTAATTACTCCGAAACTTTTGAAAGATGTTACCGATAAATCAAAATATTTCGTTAAAAAGTTGAACGAATTAAAGAAAAAGTTTTCCTGCATTAAAGAAGTTAGAAGTTTAGGCCTTTTGGTAGGTGTGGAGCTTGATTTTGCCGGTAAAGATATAGTAGAATTTTGCATTGCAAAAGGTCTTCTTATAAATTGTACTCAAGGTAATGTTTTAAGGTTTTTACCGCCTTTTGTAATAACTAAAAAAGATATTGATAAAGCAATTAAAATATTGGAGGATGCAATAAAATGGCAGACATTAAAAAAGTAGTTGTAGCCTATTCGGGCGGACTTGACACATCCATCATTTTATCTTGGATAAAGGAAACATATAATGCAGAAGTTATCGCATGTTGTGTAAATGTAGGTCAAGACAAAGAAGTTATCGGACTTAAAGAAAAAGCTAAAAGAACAGGTGCTTCAAAATGTTATGTTATAGATGCTAAAAAAGAGTTTGTAACAGACTACATTTTCCCTGCAATAAAAGCTAATGCTCTTTATGAAAACAGATACTTGTTGGGAACATCCTTGGCAAGACCTGTAATCGCAAAGAAAATTGTTGAAATAGCAAAGAAAGAAAAAGCAGATGCAATTTGTCACGGTGCAACAGGTAAAGGTAATGAACTCGGTTTTAAAGCTTTGATGCCTGAAGCAAAAATAATTGCTCCTTGGAGAATTTGGGACATTAAATCAAGAAACGATGCAATAGATTATGCTAAAAAAAGAGGAATTCCGGTTCCTGTAACAAAAGCAAAACCTTATTCTTCAGATGCAAACCTTTGGCACATTTCTTATGAAGGCGGAGTATTGGAAGATACAGATAACGAATGGGATGAAGATATGTTCCAAATGACGGTATCTGCAAAAGATGCTCCCAACAGAGCAACTTATGTAAAAATAGATTTTGTTAAAGGTATTCCTGTAGCAATTAACGGTAAAACATTTGATCCTGTATCTTTGGTTCAAAAACTTAACGAAGTTGCAGGTGCAAACGGTATAGGAAGAATAGATATAATTGAAAACAGACTCGTAGGTATGAAATCAAGAGGAGTTTATGAAGCTCCTGCTGCAACACTTTTATACTTTGCTCATAACGAACTTGAATCTATGACAATAGACAGAGATACGGCGCACTATAAAGAATTGATAGCACACAAATATGCAGAACTTGCATATAACGGATTATGGTTCAATCCTTTAAGAGAAGCTCTTGATGCATTTATAGATGTAACTCAGAAATATGTTACAGGTTCTGTAACAGTAAAACTTTATAAAGGAAATATGCAGGTTGTTTCAAGAAAAGCTAAAAATCCTTTATATTGGGAAGAGCTTGCAACATTTGATAAGGACGAAATTTATAACCAAAAAGATGCAGAAGGATTTATCAATTTGTTCGGATTACCGACGAAGGTTCAGGCACTTATGAGAAAAGGAAAATAAAAATCGCAAAGCGATTTTGAAGATTGGAAGATTAGAAGATTGGATGATTGGAAGTAACAAAGAATAAAAAAAAGAGCAGAGAAAAATCTCTGCTCTTTTTATTTCCTTGTGGTTAATATTTTTTAGTTTTATCTTTACCTAAATATTTGAAGCTATACATCATAAATGGAATTAATAATATCAGCTTACCTATTTCCTTTCGACTAAATTCTAAATTTGGTGCAGATATATAAAATATCCCTATTAATAAGAAAGTATAAAATAAAAAGCTACTTTTATATATATGCCTCAACAAAAAAGAAAAATAAAAAGATGTTGCAGATACAACGATTAATTCTAAAATTTTTGAATCATTTTGTAAATTAAAAGGTATAAACAATATAGTTAATATCAAAGGAATAACTTCATCCAAATGTTCTTTTATATTAATCCTTTGCACGAAAGGAATATATAATAAGACTACAAGAAACAAAATATCCATTGTTTCAGTATTCATATCAAAAACTCTTTCAATTAAACAAATAGGTTCAACATCGATATTCAAGCAATAACCAAAAACAAATATGAAAGTTGCTAATGTTAAAATTGCAAGCAACAAAGAAGCAATAACATGTTTTAATGACCATTGCTTATTTGTTATTGTCGTTTGTTTTGTTTCTTCTATTGCTTGTTTTTTTATTTCTTCTTGCTTTTTAGAATAATTAAAAATTGTGTTTAAATCAATATCCGACAATAATATTTCCGGACTATTTGAGATCTTTATTCTTGAAATAAATAACAAAATATCATCTAGCCTTTTTTTCAATTCTTCTTCAAAAAATTTAGTCGTTTGTTCGACTTTAGAATTATCAATAGTTTGTTTATCTTGCAATAATAAATCTGAATATGGAATTTTAAAATGATTCATCAAAGTTGAGAATTTAATTATAGCTATTATTTTTTTATCATAAACATCTAAAACTATATTTAAATCAGTGTTTTCTTTCCACACAAAATCGAATTTGTTTAAAATCATATTATTTCCCTTCCTTCTTATCTTTAAAAAATTGTGATTCTTTAAGCATTTTTTCCATTTTTTTATCGTCAGATAAATTATCATTGTCCGTATCATTTTTAGATTTCT
>CACWKJ010000112.1 GCA_902761395.1 uncultured Elusimicrobium sp.
GTTATTATTCTACCTACCGGCAAATCATACTTCCCGTTCGGTATTTTATCTATTAACTGTATTTCAAATGCTAAACCTATTCTTTTTGAAATATCTGTTCCTTCAAGCCATCTATCGTAATATCCTTTACCGTAACCTACTCTGTATCCGCTTGCATCAAAAACTATGCCCGGAACAAATATTAAATCGATATCTTCTTTAGAAACAACTTCATCCTCGTTAAATTCCGGCTGTCTAATCCCATAAACTTTATCAAAACAATCTTCAAGTTTATTGATTCTAACAGCTGTCATCATACCATCTCCCGGATTTTGTATTACGGGAACAGCAACTTCTTTACCATCCAACAAAAATTCGTTTATCATTGCGTCCGTAACAACCTCCGAACCGTAAGACAAATAAAACATAACTATCTGCGAATCTTGATACTCTTTCAATTTTTTTATTCTTGACAAGATTATATTGCTGTAAGCAAACCTTAAAGTCGGCTCCAACCTGTCTCTGATTTTCAGATAATCGTATCTTATTTTACTCTTTTCTGAACTTTGTAATTCTTTCATTAGTTTTTACCTCGTAATATTTATACGAAAAAAAATATATTAACATTATATTTTTTAACAAAAACTTTATAAAAAAGAAAACCCCCGCACTTGCCGTGTCTGTTAGGTATTTAAAGCCCTTTTTTACAAGTGAGAAACATGGTCTATGCTAATTTGCATAACTCGCATGTATTTTCTCCTAAAGAACTTCATCGGAATAAATACTCTAACTAAGAATCACCAACAATGCAGGGTATATAGTTTTTAATAAGATCTATATGCTAAATCGGTAAATCCATAGAATCTACCAATTTTATCAACTCATTCATCCTTTTGGTATTTGTATCTAAAAATACTTCTTGTTTACCCTTAATTGCTTGTAATTCCAACACAATCTTGAAAATAGCAATAGCTCTCAACACACCTGTATCAAAAATGTCGCTATGCTCTTTCTGTACCTGCTCATATATTTTATTTGCCAACTCAACAGCACAATTCGCGTCGAATTCTGTTGTTTCATTGTCAATAATATTAACGGACGTACCCATTATTTTTGTATTTATGTTTACCATTATAAACTTATACTCTCTATTTTATTCAAAATTTTCTTTATTTTATGGGCAATTTTTTTCTGCTTGTCCTGAAAACTTAATAACTCTAAATTTTTTTCTTTTAACTTCTTTATTTCTTTATTAAGAAAATCTCTCTCCACTTCCAATTTAGAATTATTTTCTTTTAAATCGTTATATTCTTTTTTTAATTTAGCCAACTTTTTTTTTATTATATCGTATAAAGATTCATCAATTTTTTCCATAATTTATAATATAAAAAGTTGTTAATATTGTCAAGTTAAAAAATATTTAATTTATCAATAAATTATTGATTTTTTACAAAAGCAAACTTCCGACCTTAATTTGTGCTCCGTTTACAAAATCAAAAGCAGACATTTGTGCCTTACTTTCCGGTTGAACTTTTGTTACAAATAAAGCATCTTTACCGCACTTTACAATAAAGCCTAAACCTTTCTTTATTTCAAGTATAGTTCCGGGTTGTTTATTTGACAAGTCTTTCTCTGTACTGCATTCCAATATTTTTAACATTTTACCTGACATTCTGCCGTCACCGATTGTACAAAATATTTTAGGCCACAAGAAAAGTCCTCTATATAAATTATATATTTCCGCAGCCGATTTATTCCAATCTATTTTTCCGTTCTCTTTTGTAAACACGGAACAAAAAGAAGGTTCTCCTTCCTGAACTTTAGCCAAACAATTTCCGCTATCAAGTAACGCTAGTGCATCATTCATCACTTTTACGCCCAAAATATTTAATTTATCGAATAAAGTTTCCGACGTGTCTTTAATATCTATATCCAATTCCTTCTGTAACAAAATATTTCCGGTATCCAACCCTTTTTCGATATAAAAAGAAGTAACACCTGTTTTTGTACAACCATCTATCAGGGCTTGTTGAACCGGAGATGCTCCTCTATATTTGGGAAGCAATGAAAAATGTATATTAAAACATCCGTATTTAGGCAATGTAAAAACTTTTTCCGGAATAATTTTCCCGAAAGATACAACTACACCGACATCTGCATTATAATTTTTTATTTGTTGTACGATTTCATCATTGAATTTATCGACCTGTATATATGGAATATTTTTTTCCATTGCATATTCTTTTACCGCGGGAGGTTTTATTTTATTTGATCTGCCTACGGGTTTATCACACATGGTAACAACAGATACCACTTCATGTTTAGCATCTATATTTTCCAAAAAATATTTAGAAATATTTGCTGTTCCGAAAAATATTATTTTCACCAGTTTTTTCCTTTTTTTCTTCTTCTTATTTCTTTTTCGACGAGTTTTCTTTTCCAATCCGGAAGATAATCTATAAATACTTTACCGTTAAGATGATCTATTTCATGTTGAAACGCTTTGGCTAAAAAACCTTCAACTTCAACTTCTTTTAAATTACCTTTTAAGTCAACGTATTCTACACGAACTTTATTCCATCTTTTTACTTTTTCATAAATTTTCGGAAAAGACAAACAACCTTCTTCCAATTCAACTTTATCTTCCCCCGATAAAACTTTTGGGTTTATTAATACTATGGGATTTCTTTTCCCTTCCGGAACAACATCTATAACACAAATTTGCAAAGAAACACCAACCTGCGGACCTGCAAGTCCTACACCGGGTGCAGCATACATTGTTTCCAACATATCTTCAGCCAATTGTATAATATCGTCGGTAATTTCCGTTACAGGTGCTGTTTTTTTTCTTAGTACAGGATCACCGTATTTTACTATTTTCAAAATTGCCATATATACCTCTAAAATAACATTTTTCTTATTATATTAAATTGAAGAAAAAAAATACAACGCGACAACGACAATTAACAATTAGTAATTTCGTAACAAAAACAAAAAAAATGATATAATACGGGCATGATTATTAAAACAGATAAAGATACATTTAATCACTATTTGGAAGATGCTTCGGGAATGATAGGAGCAAATGCAGATAAACTTTTTATTCCGGAAACGAAAGAAGATGTTTCTTTGCTATTAAAAGAATGTTCCGATAAAAAAATCCCGGTAACCGTAGCTGCCGGATGTACCGGTGTAACAGGCGGATGTCTTGCTTACGGCGGAGTGATATTATCTACCGAAAAATTTAATTATATCGGACAAATACAGGAAATATCCAAAGATAAAGCACTTATAACTGTCGGAAGCGGTGCTATAGTAAACCAAATAAAAAGTTATGTTTTGGAAAACGGTTGGATGTATGCTCCGGATCCCACGGAAAAGAATGCAACTATCGGCGGAAACATTTCAACAGATGCTTCCGGAGGCAGAGGATTTAAATACGGCACAACCAGAAAATATATAAATGCAATAGAAATAGTTTTTTGTGACGGTTCTTTTGCAAAAATTAAAAGAGGCGAAACTTTTGCCGACGATAACGGAACAGTTATACTAAAAACAAATTCAGGAACGAAAAAATTGCAGTTACCGAAATATAATTTACCTCATATAAAAAATGCCGCGGGATATTACAATTATAAAAATGCGGATTTAATCGATGTCTTTATAGGACATGAAGGAACTTTAGGTGTAATAATTTCGGCGGAACTTATTTTAATAAGACCGTTTGAAATGTTGTTCGGCGGAATAATATTTTTTGATAAGAAAGAAACATCATGGGATTTTGTAAAAGAAGTAAGAGAACTTTCCGAAAAGAATAAAAAAACAGGTTCATTAGATATAAATGCAATGTCTGTAGAATATTTCGATAAAAATGCACTTAATTTAATAAAACCTTATTATCCCATTATTCCGAACAATGTAGATGCCGGAATTTTATTTGAACAAGATTGTACAAAAGACACATATGATACTTTAATGGAAAAATGGATAAATATAATTGAAAAATACGGAATAAATACCGATGATGTTTGGTTTGCATCAAATGCAAAAGAACAGGAAGAATTCAGAATTTTCAGACACAAAATTCCGGAAGTTGTAAATGAAATCGT
>CACWKJ010000113.1 GCA_902761395.1 uncultured Elusimicrobium sp.
AATTATCGGGTATTGTTGTTACAATTTTATTATTTATTTCTTCTTTTATTTTTGCCGAGCCTTTATCACCATATTTTCAGGGTAAAAAAAATAATGTGCAAAGACAAGGTATCACGTATACGGTTATTTTACCTCCTGAAAAAAATAGTACCGATAAAAGATACTATACGGTAACAGAACAAGGCAAAAACAAATTATTTGAATCTGAACAATATATGAACAACAGATATCTTTTGAGTGATAATAAAGTATATCAACTTCCGGACTTAACAGATGTTTCGGATGATACCCTTGTTTCAATTCTTCTTTTAAGCTCTAATGCAAGAACTATGTTTGATGAACAAGTAGAAAATTTTACTCTTCCGAATTATGCGGGTTTTGTTATCGAAGATAAAAAAGTAGTTAACGGATACAAATGTCAGGTAGCATATAAAGTTATTAACGAGCAAAAAAGATTTGATGAAGATGATAAAAAATTTATCGTCCAAAGAATATTAAAAGTTTACATAACCGAAAAATACGGTTATCCTACAAGAATGGAAAGAGTTATAAGAAGCAAATATCCCAAAGAAACAAACTGGACGGAAGCTATACAAGAACAAGATACTGTTAATATAGTAAATTTTAATACGGATATATCCGGGAAAAATTTAACGTTACCAAAAAATGCTTTTGTTGTTAATGTTTCGAATCCTGCTTCTTTGATTATGAGAAAAGATATTAAACAACAGCAAACTTTGTTTGAAACTTCTGAGGAAGAAGAGGAGTAAAAAAAAAGATATAAAATACAGGTCCTTCCGCGATTATTTTATTGCGGAAGTTTTTTTTGTTTATTTCTTATAAAAAATGGTAAAATACATAGAACAAAATTTATAATAATTATCGGAGCATAAAAATGTACTTTTCAAAAGCTTTTATACCAACATTAAAAGAAGCACCTTCGGATATGGATAACATTTCGGCAAAACTTATGGTAAGGTCCGGAATGGTAAAAAAATTGGGCAGCGGACTTTTTGAAATTTTGCCGTTAGGATTAAAAACACTTGAAAATGTTATGACCGTTATCAGAGAAGAAATGGCTTCAATAGACGGACAAGAAGTAAAACTTCCGTTATTGTTACCTAAAGAATTATGGATAGAAACGGGAAGATGGAATGTTTACGGTAAAGAACTTTTTAGAATAAAAGACAGAAAAAATGCGGAATTTGCACTTGCACCTACACATGAAGAAGCAATTACGGACCTTGCAAGAAGTTTTATAAGATCTTATAAACAGTTGCCTGTTATGCTTTATCAGTTCGGTATAAAGTTCAGAGATGAAATAAGACCGAGATTCGGTGTTATGAGAGCAAGAGAATTTATAATGAAAGATGCGTACTCTTTCCATGCGACCGAAGCGGATTTGGAAGAATATTATAAAAAAGTTTATGCCGCTTACGAAAGAATTTGTAAAAGATGCGGATTCAAATTTAGAGCTGTTGAAGCTGCTGCCGGTGCAATAGGCGGAAACTTTTCTCATGAGTTTATGGTGCTTGCGGATACGGGTGAAGAAGAAATTGCATGGTGCAATTGCGGTTACGGTGCAAACTCCGAAAAAGCGGAATGCTTGGAAGATATATACGAAAAATCTAACGAACAAGTGTTGGATATGCAGGAAATTTCCACACCCAATGTAGGAACTATCGAAGACGTTTCCAAATTTTTAAATTCTTCCGCACAAAAATTCATTAAAACAATTATTTATGTTGCAGACGGTAACCCGATAGCTGTTTTGGTAAGAGGTGATTACGAAATTAACGAAATAAAGTTGCAATCCGTAATAGGTTGCAGTGAACTTGAACTTGCAACACCCGAAATTATTATGGAAGTTACAGGTGCAAAAGTGGGCTTTGCAGGTCCAGTAAATTTAAAGAAAAAAATTAAAATATATGCCGATTATTCGGTTGTAAATATTGTTAACGGTGTTATCGGTGCAAATAAAGATGATATGCACATAAAAAATGTAAATTATAATAAAGATTATAAAGCTGATATTGTTGCAGATTTAAGAAAAGTTGTTCACGGTGATGTTTGCCCGAGATGCAAAAAAGAAAAATTACAGTTTTCAAGAGGTATAGAAATAGGACATATTTTTAAATTAGGCACAAAATATTCTAAATCCATGAAAGCAACATATCTTGATGCCAACGGTAAAGAAAATTTGATGATAATGGGTTGTTACGGTATAGGTGTAACAAGAATACTTGCGGCAACAATCGAACAGTCTTACGATGAGAACGGTATCATTTGGCCGGTACCTCTTGCCGCATATAAAGTTTCTATTATACCTGTAGATTTTAATAACGAGCAAATAAAAGAAACTGCGGAATCAATATATAAAGAACTCAGAGCATTAAAGATAGATGTGTTACTTGATGACAGAGATGAAAGAGCCGGTATAAAGTTTAAAGATGCCGATTTAATAGGTGTACCGTTTAGAATTACTATCGGTGAAAAAAATCTTAAAAACGGTAATGTTGAATTCAAAAACAGAAAAGACGACAAATCCGGAGCACAAATCATTAAAAAAGAAGAAATAGTTTCAAAAATAGTGGAAGAACTTAAAAAATACGAGATATAAAAAATGGAAAATAAATACGATATAGCCGTTATAGGTGCAGGACCTGCGGGATACAATTGTGCGATAAATTTTGCTAAACAAGGTAAAAAGGTTGTAATAATCGAAAAAGATAATTTGGGCGGTACTTGTTTAAACAGAGGTTGTATTCCTACAAAATTTTTGTGGCAGGCGGCATCGGTAAAACAAACAATATCAAAATCTTATGAGTACGGTTTAAAATCTTCCTTAGATCCTGTAAATTTTCAGGAAATAATAAATAAAAAAAACAGATTAGTGGAAAATTTGGTTAAAGGTGTATCAAGATTGCTTGCTGCAAACAAAGTTGATGTTGTAAAAGGAACTGCAAGTTTTAAAAATAAAAACGAACTTAATATAAAAACCGAAACCGAAGAAATTAGTGTATTTGCAGACAAAATAATTATTGCTACGGGATCGGAAACCAAATCAATCCCAACCGTTGAATACGATCATCAAAAATATATCGATTCAACCGATGCTTTAAACTTAACGGAAGTTCCCAAGAGTATGCTTGTTATAGGTGCGGGAGCTATCGGTATAGAGTTAAGTTCCATATTTGCAAGTTTCGGTTGCAAAGTTACTTTAAGAGAAATTTGTCCGCAGATTTTGCCCAGTGAAGACGGTGATTTGGCACAAGAACTTTCAAAAGTGTTGGCAAGACAGGGAATAAAAGTTGAAGTTTCTTGTACCGATACATTAAAAGATAAAGACAGTTTTGAAAAAATATTGATAGTTGCAGGAAGAAAGTCTAATGCCGATGAACTAAAACCGGAAAATATAGGTTTAAATTTGGATAACAGAAAATTTGTAGCAACACAAAATTATGCAACAAATATAGATAACATTTTTGCTATAGGCGATATTACCGCTAAAGGATTTTTAGCATATACCGCCGAACAGGATGCAATAAATGTTGCCGAAAATTTACAATCAAAAAATCCTGTACCGAAAGTTGTTTTTTCGTTTCCGCCGGTGGCATCGGTAAAAGCAGTTGATTATGACAATTATAAAGATGTTGCTTTCGGGAAATCAACTTTTATTTCAAATGCAAGAGCACAAATCGAAGGACAAAGAACAGGTTGGATAAAAGTAGCCGTAGATAATGTTTCCAAAAAGGTTATAGGTGTTTGGATAATAGGTGTAAATGCAGATGAACTCATAGAGTCTGCAACAATGATAATAAAATCTGATATGAAAGTTACGGACTTATCGAAAGATATGTTCTTCCATCCGGGACTTTCCGAACTGATTTTTGAAGCAATAAAAAAGTAATTTTTATATAAAAGGGGACAGTATGTTAAAAGAAACTTTCTTACATTCTATGCACCAAAAAGCAGGTGCAAAATTTACCGAATTCGGCGGATGGGATATGCCGGTTCAATATACTTCTATTATAGAAGAACATAATGC
>CACWKJ010000114.1 GCA_902761395.1 uncultured Elusimicrobium sp.
TAAGACGGGACAAAATAAAATGAAAATTTACGAAGAAATAATTTCAGCAGGTTTTGGCGGACAAGGTGTTTTACTTGCAGGAACTCTTCTTGCACAGTCAGCATTGGAACAAGATTTAAAAACAACATGGTTCCCTTCATACGGAGCGGAAATGAGAGGCGGAACAGCAAACTCTACAGTTATAATTTCCGATGAAGAAATCGGATCTCCTGTAGCATTTGCACCTACAGCTTTAATAGCATTAAATAAACCTTCATTAGACAAGTTCTTGCCCAGAATGAAAGAAGATGCGGTAGTTATTGCAAATTCTTCATTAATAAATGAAGCGGATTATAACGACAAAAGAATAACATTTATTCCTATAACGGAAATTGCAGATAAACAAGTAGGCAATATCAAAACAGCTAACATGGTTGCTGTAGGAGCTTTAGTAAAAAGAATACAAGCCCCGAGTTTAGACCATGTAAAAAAAGCCTTGGAAACTGCTTTTGCTGCAAAACCTAAAGTTATTCCTTTAAACATTAAAGCTGTTGATGCCGGATATAATTGGACAAAATAAATAATGAAAATCAGACCAGCAAAAGTTCAAGATGTTAAACAAATGCATAAGATAATAGAATTTTATGCAGATAATAAAGAAATGTTGCACAGGTCACTAAATTCTATATATGAAAATATACAGGAATATGTTGTTGCCGAATACAAAGGTAGAATTATAGGTTGCGGTGCTTTACATGTAAGTTGGGATAATCTCGCCGAAGTAAAGGCTCTTGCAGTAGAAAAAACTTATGCAAGACAAGGTATCGGTACAAAAATAGTAAAAACTCTTGAAAAAAATGCTTTAGCGTTGGGTATATTTACAACTTTTGCATTAAGTTTCAAACCGGCATTTTTCCAAAAAATGGGTTACGAAGTAATATCCAGAGAAGTTTTACCGCAAAAAATATGGAGCGAATGTATAAATTGTCATTTGTTCCCGGATTGCGGTGAAATTCCTTTAATAAAAGATTTGTCAAACAAGCCTAAAAAATCAAAAAAATCAACAAAAAAGAAAAAATAATTCCTGTTTTGGTTTATGATTCCTTTTCAATTTACAAAAAACATTCTTTTAATGTATAATAATCACATATAAAAACAGTTATGTTATAAGGATAAATTTTTATGACATCTGCTTGGCAGATACTTTTTTTATTTTTTGCAATTTCATTTATTATATATCATTTAATTTCAGCTAAAATTCGCTGGATTTTTTTATTAATCGTAAGTTTAATTTTTTTATTTGTCGTTTCCGGCCCGTTATGTTTTGTTTATACCATGATATTTGTTTCGATATCTTATTTGGGCGCTTACTTTATAAACAAATTCACCACGGAAAGATTTAAAATTGAGGCTCTTATATTGACGGTAGCTACCCTGTTTTTTGGGCTACTGCTTTTTAAATTTACAAATATTATAGTCCCTTTTAACGTTTTTATAAGTAAATTTTTTAATATCCCCAAGGAGTTTGTTGACACAGTAATTGTTCCTGTAGGTATTTCGTATTACACTTTAATTCTTATAGCTTATGTTACGGATGTTTACAGAAAAGTTACAACTTTTGAAAAAAATTTTTTTAAATATCTTTTATTTTCAATATATTTTCCTCAATTGTTAATGGGACCTATTGTAAGACATTCCGACACAAAAGAACAATTGTTTTCAACAAAACCTATAGAATTTTCATGCATACAATACGGAATTATAAGAATTTTGTGGGGAATAGCAAAAAAAATCGTTATTGCAGATAGAATTGCAGTTATTGTAAACTCTATTTTCGGTAATTATACAATATATCCCGGTAGCTATCTTATATTCGGAATTGTTTTGTTCGGAATTCAATTCTATGCGGATTTTTCCGCAGCTATGGATATAGTACTCGGTATATCCGAATGTTTTGGAATAAGGCTTCCGGAAAACTTTCGTAATCCTTTCTTTTCAACAAGTTTCCATCAATATTGGCAAAGATGGCATATAACAATTTTTACTTTTTACAGGGACTATATTTTTTATCCGGTTTTAAGAAGTAAATTGATTATGGGATTAAAAAAACGTTTGGAAAAATCTTCAAAATTCAACAGCAACCATTTGCCTGTTTTTATATCTTATATTGTCGTTTGGCTTTTTGCCGGTATTTGGCATGGAGCAGACTCAAAAGCAATGTTCGGAAATTGTTTTTTACCATGCATGTATTTAATATTTACCGATATTATTCATGATTACACAAAAAAACTATATAAAAAGTATAAGTTCCTTCAGAAAAATTTAATTTACAGAATTTTTCAAATGATAGGAGTATATATTCTCTTATGTTTCTGTTGGATATTCTTTGTTGCTCAAACAACAACCAAAAGTTTCTTCATAATATTTAAAAGTATATTCGAATTTAAACTTGATTTCAGTATTAAAATTGCCGAACCGAAAGATTTATACATAGTATTAACAGGATTTATTTTGATTTTGATAGTAGATATAATTAAAGAGAACAAGATAAGTATAGAAAAATTTTATACAACCAAATTACCCGTTATTTTTCATTGGTGTGCAATAACAATTTTACTTGTAGTAATTTTTTGGTTCGGATTATATGGCCCGAATTATAATCCGACGGACTTTGTATATTTTAGATTTTAAGGAAACTTTTTGTGAAATTTAAAATTATTGTTAATTACGTAACATTCATAATTCTTATTATTATTGTTGCTACATTTGTGTCTAAATTAATATACAGAAATACTAGTTATTATGAAGCCGGGTTATTAAAAACTATTTATAATATAGAACCTAATACTGTCGATGTTCTTGTTGTAGGACCGTCAACATCGGAAACCGGTTGGAACTCATTTGTAGCTTGGAACGAGTATGGTATAACTTCGTTAAATTATTCATTTTCTTATTTACCGGCTCCTATAATTAAAAATTTAATTATCGATGTTTTAAAAAAACAAAAACCCAAAGTAATATTAATCAATGTAGATTCATTGTTGTTCGATAATTTAAGTAATGATAAAAGTCAAAAATTTTTCTTTTATCATATTTTTCCCAAAATTCCGTTTTCTCTTAATAAATTATCAATGTTACAAAGATTAACGAAATATTACAGTTTGAATCCGAAAACTTTTATTTATTCTGTTTTCCCCGTAACGGCTATTGATAAAATAGCTCTCAACGATACAGAAAACAATAGTCTTAGTTTGGGGTATTTCAGAGCAGCTTATTTTAAACGAAACAGTTCTTTGTCTTTTATACACTCTCAAAAAATAAGACTATACGAAACCGAAAAACCTGTTCCGCAAGAATACATCGAAGAATTAATTGATTTTTGTAACTCTTTGGATACACCTACAATGTTTATGAGTGTACCTGCCGCTATAATGTTTACTAAACCTTTCGGTACTATAGGTGTAAAAAACAGATACAATCCGTTTTTCTCCCATCTCAACAAAAGAAGAATCAATTTTATACATAGTAACCAATATCGTACCGTTAGAGATTTAAAGTTAAAAAACGGGGATAGTTTTGACGAAGACCACTTAAATTTCTGGGGGTCGCAAAAATTTACAAGATATGTTTCCGATATTCTTGTAAAAAATTTCAAATTAAAAGATAAAAGAAACAATCCGAAATATGCCTTTTGGAACGATGCGGCAAAAGAATATGTTAAAGATGTAAAAAAAGTTTTTGGTGTTGATATTTCGCTTTAAACAGGGACAAATAATGAATTCAATTGTTGAAGCATGGGAACAATTATCTAAAGAATACGGTTCAAGACTTGCGTTAAAAGATGAATCTACAGGTTATTGTTTATCTTTTACGGAACTGTATGAAACAATAAATAAAACTTCTCAACTAATTGAGAATCTGAATCTTAAAAAAGGTTCTAATATTTTACTTTGTCTCAATCCGCACCCGTTATGGCATGTTATAGATCAATCAA
>CACWKJ010000115.1 GCA_902761395.1 uncultured Elusimicrobium sp.
CAAATGCAAACAAGTTTCGGTGTTATAATGCTTGCACTTGTTAACAACAAACCGAAAGTTTTAAATATTAAAGAAATGCTTTACCATTTCGTAGAGCACAGAAAAGTTATCGTTGTAAGAAGAACAAAATTCGAACTTAAAAAAGCGGAAGCAAGAGCTCACATTTTGGAAGGTTTGAAAATTGCAATCGATAATTTGGATGCCGTAGTAAAAACAATAAGACAATCCCCCGATACCGACACTGCAAGAATTAACTTGATGGAAAGATTCAGATTATCAAAACTTCAGGCACAAGCAATTCTCGATATGAAATTGCAACAGTTGACAGGTCTTGAAAGAAAGAAAATAGATGAAGAATATATAGAAGTTATAAAAAATATCGAAAGATTAAAATCTATTTTGGAAGATCCCAAAAAAGTTTTGGCAATAATTAAAGACGAATTGTTACAGTTAAAAGAAAAATACGGTGACAAAAGAAGAACTCATTTAACTGCAGATGCGGAAGATTTCAACATTGAAGATTTAATTCAGGAAGAAGAAGTTGTAGTTACCGTATCAAATGCAGGATACATTAAGAGAATACCTGTAAATACATACAGAGTTCAAGCAAGAGGCGGCAGAGGTGTTGTAGGTATGACAACAAAAGAAGATGATTTTGTTGCAAAAATGTTTGTAACATCTACACATGCTTACTTGTTGTCGTTCACCACAAGAGGAAGATTGTATTGGTCTAGAGTATACGAAATTCCTGAAGGAACAAGAACATCCAAGGGTAAAGCTATAGTTAACATAATCCAGTTATCAAGTCCGGATGAAAAGATTACGGCTTCAATTCCTATAAGATCGTTTAATCCGAAAGACATTAAAGACGAATATTTGTTAATGTGCACAAGAAAAGGAACAATAAAGAAAATAGCATTGTCCGAATTTGCTAACCCGAGAAGAGGCGGAATTATAGCAATAAAATTGGAAGACGGCGATATATTGATGGATGTTAAGAAGATAGAGAAAAATCCTGAAGTAGTTATAGCTACAAAGAAAGGTATTGCTATAAGATTCAAAGAACAGGATGTTAGAGCTATCGGAAGAGCAGGCCAGGGTGTAAGAGGTATATCTCTTGAAAAAGATGATGAAGTTATAGGTATGGAAGTATTTTCACCTGAAGATGTGTTTGTATCTGTAGCCGAAAACGGATATGGTAAGAGAACCGAAGTAGGTAAATACAGATTACAAAAGAGAGGCGGTAAAGGTGTTATAAATATGCAGACTTCCGAAAGAAACGGAAATGTTATATACATCGGAAAAGCAAACGAAGGTCAAATAATGCTTATAACCGAACACGGTATAACAATAAGAAGTAAGGTAGACAAAATTTCCGTTATCGGAAGAAACACTCAAGGTGTAAGACTTGTAAGACTTGAAGAAGGCGATAAAGTTGCATCAGTAGCAACGGTGGTAGGTGAAGAAGCCGAAGAAGAGGAAACAAAACCTACGGAGTTGGAACAAGCCGCACAAGAAACAAAACCTGAAAAATAATAGATTTCTATTATTTTTAAAATAAAACCAAAGAGAGATGATAAATAAAAATATCATCTCTCTTTTTATTTTAAAAGATTGTTATCAATAAGAAAATGTATTATACTTTAATAGTACACTATGATTAGAGTTTTATCTGTTTTTACACTAGTTTGTTTTCTTTTAACTAATGTATTAGGCGGTGCCTTTGCCAATACAGCGGTATTTCCGTTGCCGTATAAATATAACAATAATGAAATTGTTACAAAATACGACATGTTATCGGAGTATGCACAAATAACAGAAAATATTTATAAAAAAGATACTCCGTTGGTTGTGGTAATACACGATTTACACAACAATTCGAAAGTTCAACAAAATATAGAAAAAATTATAAAGTTTATTTCCAATAATTCAAAAATAAATAAAATAATAATAGAAGGTGCTCCCAATAAACAAATATCCACGAAATTATTTTCTTCAATAGAAAACAAACAATTTATTGATAATATAACAAATGATTTATTATATGACGGAAAAATTTCAGGTGCGGAATCTTTTATAATAAAAAACGATTTACACAACTTGTACGGACTTGAAAATTGGGATATATATAACAAAAATATTGAACAGAACTTGTTGTTGAAAAACAAATATTTGCAGGAAACAAATGAAATTTATGATTCTTTTGTAAAAAGCAGAATATATTTTTCAAAACCGCAACTGTTTTCCTTATTTTCACAAGATACCGATTTTGAACATATTCGGAAATTAACAAATTTATTGCCGTAACAAAATATAAAAATAAAAAAAATATATCCAAAGATTTATCTCGTTTATTCAATGATATAAAAAGTAAAATACCGTACCAAAATTATATGCAAATTACTGCTCTTTTGAAAAATATGGATGTAAACGGTAAAGAAAAATTAAATTTAATATTTAATATTATAAAAAACAGTTCACCGGAAACATTGTTAAAATATGAACCTCTCGTCTTATACTTTAATAACATTGAAACAAGAACCGCCATTAACTTTTATGCACTTATGCAACAAACTGAAACTCTTGAAAATTTTATCTTGGATAATTTTGTTGATTATAATGAAAAAGAATTAATATTAGTGGATAAATTTATATATATTTTGTCGGAATATGCAAGATTGTCCATATCGTACAATCAATACAAATATTTTGAACAAAACAAAGACTATTTATATAACATATCAATAAAATATTTGGATACTCAATCACTAAAGATAATATTTAACAAACGAACAAAGAAACAAAATTTTTTACAGCAATATAAAATCGTTAATTAATATTTCCGACAATGACAATATAGAAGTAACGGAAACAAATATAATAGAAAATTTAAGAAACATTAATTCCGTAAACATTGTTGTTGTAGGCGGCTTTCATAATGAACTTACAGACATATTGAAACATCAAAATGTTTCCGTGTTGTCCATTATACCGAGAGTTGAACAATTAACCGATTTTGATAACGAACTTGTAAGAACAGAAAATGTTGTTTATAAAAATGCTTTAGCACCGCCTACTGTTTTGGTACAGGCTGATGTTTCTACAATTGCTTCCATAATACAAAAATGGTCCGGTTCCATGACAAATTCCGGTATAGATTTTTTCCGACAAAAGCAGGCAATCAGAAAATGGTTGTCGGATAATAAAATAGAGTTGGAATTTGAAATTGTAAACGAAACATTGTATTTAGGTTCCGTTCCGATAGATGATATATTAAATCCAAAAATAAGATATAAAAAAGAAGATAACAACCGTAAAAAAAGTACTGTTTCCAATATTGTGTGGAAGTTGCACGATATATATTCAAATATAAAAGTTTTTATATCACAAAAAACAAAAAGTATAAGACAACTGTTTGGCGGAATAAACACATTTACCGACATTTCTTCTTTATCTTCACAATATATATCAAGAAGATTATTGAACGAAAGAATAATAAAAAATGAGTATCAAAGAACACTTAACAGTTTAAACCAAAAAATGCCGGACGTTATAGTAATTTCCGTAAGCAGTGAACAAGATAAAACTTTTTGTGAACAAGTATTGGCAGATATCAAAACTCATCCGAGTTTTCAAAACACACAAATACATTACATAATGAAAGAACAAGCCGGAACCGCCGACGGTTTTATAAAATCAATGGAATATTTAAAATCTTCAAATTTTGGTAAAAGTTTTAAAGATTTAACTTCGGTGGTAATAGATATAGATACAAACGAGAAAGAAAATATAGCAAGAAAAGACCTTCCTATCAAATTTAACGGAAGAAATATAACTCCTTTGGAATTGGCGGTACTCAACGGTATAAGAGCATGTCATAAATTTAAAACAGGCGGCGGTATTGCGGTTATAGATCCGCAAAGTATATATATAGGAAATATGCTTCCGACGGAAGATATTACTTTTATATCATCGGCAGTTAATATGGAAGAAATTCAACATCACAGACATTCGTTGATAATTAAAGATTATCCAAGCACTTTGGAAGAAATTTATTACGGTTTTACACCTGAAAATATTTCCGATGTTGTTGAAAGAAAAGGTATAGAACACAGAAACTTTTATAATTTCGATAATAACAGAATGAGGCAGTTCGAAATTGCCACCGGTAATGTTCTTATAAGTTTTGACGATGAAACAAAATATAAAGAATTTTTTAATTTTATATCGGAATACGGAGACAGCCTTAACAATTTGTCCGAAAAAACACATTTGTTTCAACATATATTTGTTCCTTTTATAAGACTTAAAAACAAACAAAATGTAAGTTCATATTTTGCAAAGACGGCATCCGCAAAAGACAGAGATTTGTTTATTGATTTTGCCGATAGAATTGGTAATTATTACCGAAACAGCAGTTTAATCCAGGAAATGAAGTTCGGAGTATACCATCAATCGAAATCTTTATACAGCAGAAATTTTACAAGGCAACTCATTAATAAATTGTCCGACATTTTTAAATCAAAACAATATCAATATATAAAGCAAAATACAAAATCCGCAATAAAGCAAAAACAAGTTGTGATAACCGAAACTTTTGATGAAGATAATGCATTATCGAGAGCATATAAAATGTTATCGCAAATTCAAGATAAACGCTTGGATTCATCTGCGGATTATGAGCAGGTATACGATACTTTAATAGAAATTTTCAGAACTACTCCCGCTCAAAACGAGTTATATAATTTAGAAAACAAAAATACGGCAAAACTTTACAGGTATATATCCGATATCATAAGTAACACTATTGCTCAAATTAACGACGAAAAAGTTTTAAATAAAAACAGAATAGAACAAACGTATTTAGATAATTTAAAAATAAGTTTCTTGTCTATGCAGCATTACACCATAGAATATTTGAGATTGTTGGATTATACTACGAATTTGGCCACTTTGGGAAGTTATATATTTCCCAAAAGTTCTTTTTTTGAAAAATCCAAATTAATGCCGTTAAACAGACTTATTTTCGGGTTCACAAGAGGTATAAAAAAATCCAAACAAAATGTAAGAGAACAACTTGCAACGGTATATTCTTCGGGAAACTTTTTAATAGATTCGTTATATTCGTTTCCGGTACTTAAAAACGATATAGAATCGTTTATAACAAATATTGAAAACCCTAAAGAAAAAACGTCTGTAGGTATACAGAAAGAATGGGGAAGCAGAAGAGCCGTTCAAAGATTTTTGTCGTTATCTATCGGGTTACAGTCTTTCGCAACTTCAATAATAGCGGCATTAAGTACATCATCGTTTACCGTTGCAACGATTTCGGCCGCGGTAATTTCATTAATGAGCGGATTAGGCCTTTCGATTTTCTTACACAGAGCAGGAATCGGTATAGGGCAAAATGATAAGTTTTATAACGAAAAGAAAAAAGAAATAGAAAATGAGTTGGACGGTCAAAGTTCCATAAAAGAGTCTATGGACTTTTTTGCTTACGATATAAATAAAATTTCAAAGTTGGAAAAATTTTATGCTAAGTTGGCAAAGAATGCATCAAAAGAGAATAAAGAATTGCTGGATTCAACATTAACATTGTTGCATCAATATAAAGATAACTGTGATTTGAGATTAATAAGTCCTATTTTAAATAACAGCAGACAACTTTATATATTACTTGCCGGAAGATCCGATTTGCAGTTGCAATTATTACAGTTTATAGATTATTTAGAGAAATTCAACGTTGAAGATGAACCGAAAGAATATAAAGGTATAAGATACGGATTTGTTTCCGATATGGAAATTACGGAACAAGAAACCAACGGACATTTAAAAAATTGGTTTGAAATTTTAAAAACAAATTCTATTACCAAAGAGTCGATAGACAACATAATAACCAATGCTACCGAAATAATAGAAAAAACAAATTTTAATCCTACCGTATTAAAAGGAACAAATAAAGATGTTATTATATCTCAATTACAAGATTTCATTTCTTTTTATAACGATACAATAAAATTGTATTCGGCACTGACAAAACAGGAACAGGATAAGTTAAGACCCGAAATAGAAATATTGGAAAAGATGGGAGAATATGCCATTCAATATTATAAAGCATTAAATTATTTGGTAAGTTTGGAAATATTGTACGGATACAGAATTTCCAAAGGAAACAAACTGTACTTTTTGGAACAAATAGGGTTAATGTCCGTTGTAAGAAACGTATACGGTATACAAACCGGAATATTTTTATCAAAGAGAAAATTCTTAAAATCTATTGCAGCGGTAAAAAATATAGGTAACGAAATAATAAACGGTTTCTACGACAATAAAATTGAAGAAACAGTAGATTCGTTTTTTAAAGAAAAAGAAAGTCCTGATTATTTTTATTTAGGTATTACAGAAAGTTGGAAAGACAGAAAAATGTTAGCAAGGTTTTTACCGTTGGTTATATTTATACAAAAAGTTGCAACATCCGTAATTTCAGGCTCGTTTTATTTACACAATTTTGTTATATCGTTTTTTACCGGTGTGGGTTTAACGGTGAGTTTGCATTGGCTTTCCATCATGATAGGATTTTTTAAAACTTTAATTATAA
>CACWKJ010000116.1 GCA_902761395.1 uncultured Elusimicrobium sp.
AATCCCGGGAGTTTTTCCCCCGGTAAACATAGATAATGTTTGGTATACCGACGGTGCACACGTTAATGTTACACCGGTAACGGTAGCAAAAATGTTCGGAGCGGACTTTGTTTTGGCATCCGATGTTAAAAGCAAACTAAAAACTTTGGAAACATTACCGACAAATGCAAAAGATATTATGAACAGATGCAACTTTATAGCAAGCCATTTATTTTATGAAATACTTATAAAAAATGCGGACGTTATAATAGAACCCAACATAAAACAAATATCATGGTCTGAATTCAACAAATTTAATTTGATGGTTAACGAAGGTAAAAAAGCGGCGGAAACAAAAATACAGGAAATAAAAAATAAACTGAAAAAATATAACGCTCCAACCGCAAAATGTAAAAGATTTATTAAAAAAATATTTAATCATAACGACAAAAATTTAAAAGCGGCACTGTTTTAAATTTTTTTACACATAAAAAAAAGGCAGAGAGTTTTTTCTCTCTGCCTTTTTTATTTTATAAATTATTTTTTTGCTTTTTTATCTTTCTTATCTTTTTTATCCTGTTTATCTTTTGCTTTATCTGCGAAAATTTGTTTTGCTTCTTGTTTAAATTCTTTTTTGAATTTTTCCATCATTTCTTTTCTGCTCTTTTCCATCTTTGTGTACTGTTCAAAAGATAAAACACTTCTTACTTTTAATTTGCTTGTTTATTCTTGAAATATCAGCACTTAATTGTTGAACTTCCGCGGCAATTGCATTTACTGCATTCATATCAATATTTTCTTTCATCAACTCATCACTTATAGCATCCATTTTCTCTCTTACCTGTTTTCTCAATTCCTGCTTTCTTTCCATATCAACTTTCATCATTTCGTTCATTTGTGCTTTTTGTTCATCGGTAATGTTTAATTCTTTGGCTATTTTTTCAAAATCCGGTCCCATTTTTTGAAAATGTTGATGCGGCGGTTCCGGCATATCACCTTTTTCCTGCGGTGGTACTGCATACAACGAAGTTGTTACCAACAATGCTACTGCCAAACTTAAAATTTTTTTCATACTGTCCCCCTTAAAACTACAATTTATAATTTTTAATTTACAATGTACAATGCATAATTAAGACTATATCTAAAATAATAAAGTTACAATTTGTCATTGCGAAGGGCTTTAGCCCTGTGGCAATCCACAGTCGTGTCATTGCGGACCTGATCCGCAATCTATCCGAATTTTTTTCTGTTATTCGGTGTGCCTGCGGCACTAATTTTTTATAGATTCTGAATCAAGTTCAGAATGACACCCTGTCTTTTTGTCATTGCGGACCTGATCCGCAATCTATCTAAAATTTTCCTATTTTCTTTTTTGTCTTTTACAAGGATTTTTTGATATTTTTCCATAGATTCCGTATTACAACCTTACGGAATGACAAAAAAGAAAATTTGTCGTTTCACTAATACCCGACATAACGACATATAAACTCAAAAGATAAAAGATCTAACAACCTTCGGCGCAATATTTTGAATTTAGGCAAGGCCTGCCGAAGCGAAGTTTACACTAAAAGGTAAATGAGCTGAGGCATAACGAAGCATAAATTCAAAAGATAAGCCGTTAGTCGTATCTTAGAGCTTCGATCGGTGAAAGTTCCGATGCTTTCTTTGCAGGCCACAAACCGAACAAAATACCTACTATTGCGGAAAAACCTACAGCCAAAACAATTGAAAAAGTAGATATAAAGGTTGCCCAACCCGCAACTTTAGATACAACCACCGATATACCTATACCTAAACTTACACCTAATATACCGCCCAGCAAAGACAGTACCGAAGACTCTATTAAAAATTGTAAAAGAACTGCTATTTTTGTTGCTCCTATTGCTTTTCTTAAACCTATTTCTCTTGTTCTTTCGCTTACACTTACAAGCATTATGTTCATAATACCGATACCGCCGACTATCAACGAGATACCGGCAACGGCACCCAAGAGCATTGTCATGGTTTGCGTTGTGGATGTAAGCATTTGTATCATGTCCGACATATTTCTTATTCTGAAAGCATCCGCTTGTTCGGATGTCAATTTATTTCTTTCAAGCATTGTTTGCAACAAATAAGTTTCCGTTTCACTCATTTTCCCGTCCTGCACTTCAACGGCAACGGAAGATACATAGTTTGTTCCGAACAATCTTTTCATTGCGGTATTTAACGGAACTATAACCATATCGTCACCGTCTCTGTAACCCTGCGCGCCTTTTACGGGAAGTATTCCTATAACTCTAAACTGTTTTCTGTTAATTTTAATATATTTACCTACGGGATTTTCGTTACCGAAAAGATTTTTCACTACCGTTGTTCCTATAACACACACTTTCGATAAGTATTTTTATTACCGTAAACCACCTGTGCCGACCCGCTTACATTCGGATCAATATTTTTTATCAGTTCCGTATTTTCCGCGAGCGCTTCAACATCTTTTAAATATATTCTTCTTGCAACCGTACCGGAAACTCCGCCCAACGAAATTCTTCCCGGCATCAAATATAATAAATTGGTTCCCATAGATGTTATTTGTTGTTCAAGTGCCTTTTGTGCTCCGTTACCTAACGCCAACATGGAAATAATTGAAGCAACACCTATGATAATACCAAGCATAGTTAAAATGGATCTTGTTTTGTTTGAAATAATTGCTCTTATTGCCGAAAAAAAGTTTTCCGCAAATTCGGCTATACTTAAATGTGAACTTTCTTTTTTTATTTTTAACGGTTCCGTATTTTTTCTTTCTTTTTTCTTTTGAATTGTGTCGGACAACACTTGTCCGTCTTTAATCATTATAAGTCTATCCGCCCATTTTGCAATGTCCGGTTCGTGAGTAACCAAAATAACACTTATACCTTTCTTGTTTAAGTCGGTTAATATCTGCATTATTTCGTTGGATTGTTTCGAAGATAAGTTGCCGGTAGGTTCATCGGCAAAAATTATTTTGGGGTCATTCACCAACGATCTTGCTATTGCCACTCTTTGCTGTTGTCCGCCGGAAAGTTGTGTCGGTTTATGTTCTGTTCTGTCACTTAATCCTACTTCTTTAAGCAACTGTTCCGATTTTTCTTTTCTGTTTTTACCGCCGGAATATACCATAGGTAAAGCGACGTTATCCGCGGCCGTCATTTTGTTTAACAAGTTATACTGTTGAAAAACAAAACCTATAATTTTCGATCTTAAAAATGCCGTTTGGTTATCGTTAAACTTTAAAACATTTTCGCCGTAAATTTCATAAACACCGTCGGTAGGTCTGTCCAATAAACCTAATATGTGCATCAAAGTGGATTTACCTGAACCGGAAGGTCCCATAATGGCAACAAACTCACCTTCTTCAACGGTTAAGTTTATACCTCTTAAAATGTCGAGTCTGTTATCCCCGATATTATAAACTTTGGTAATATTTTTTATTTGTAATAATGGTACATGCTTTTCCATTTTCTTTTGTCATTCCGGACTCCAATCCGGAATCTATCCAATTTCTTCCTGTTATTCGGTGTGCCTGCGGCACTAATTTTTTATAGATTCTGAATCAAGTTCAGAATGACACCCTGCCTTTTTGTCATTGCGGACCTGATCCGCAATCTATCTAAAATTTTTCCTGTTTTCTTTTTTGTCTTTTGCAAGGAAATTTTTTGATATTTTTCCATAGATTCCGTATTACAACCTTACGGAATGACAAAAAAGAAAATTCTTCTTCCCGCTATTTTTGTGACGGCTTTTGTCCCGATTGTCCGTTATTTAAGATCTCTTTGTTGCTTTTTCTTTTTCCCGGTCCCATAGACAAAAATCCTTTCGTCACTTCTTTTGTTGTAGCAATACTATATTTGTCTTGTTTAACTAAAATCGTGTCACCTTTGGAAAGTCCGGATGTCACTTCAACATTGTTCCCGTCAAAAATACCGGTGGTTATTTTATGTCTTCTTTGTTGCATTTCATCGCCGACCAAAACAAAAGTTTCTCCCTGCTCATCTTCAACAAAACTGTCCCAGGGAATAACCACGGCATCTTTTTGTTCTTTAACTATAATATCTATGTTTGCCGTCATTAACGATTTAAAAAATTCCGGTGTTTTTTCCGGTCTTATTTTTACATAGTATGTAATAACATTACTTACATTTTTACCTTCTTCCAAAATTTGGAACACTTTACCGTTAATGGTAACATCTTTGTAAGCATCAAGTGTTATTTCTGCTCTTTGTCCATTTTTAATTTTACCGATATCGGCTTCATCAACACTTGCCAAAACTATAAGTTCATCTGCCAATGCATACAAAATATCGTTAGTTGAAATTGTTTGTCCTTCAACAACATTTCTTAAAATTATTTTACCGTTCATAGGTGAAATTACGGGTGTTGCTTTGTATGTATTTTCCCAATCTTTTATATTTTCGTCGGGGTTTGCCCTTACGGCATCAAGTATTGCAACTCTGTCCGAAGAACTTAAATATGCCAACACCTGCCCTTTTCTTACGGTGTCACCTTCGCTGACCAAAAGTCTGTCTACTCTGCCGGAAACGGAAGGTTTTATTTCCACTCTGTTTAATGCGGAAACTTCACCGGTAGTATCAATAACTTCTTTAACATCGGCTGTTGTTACCGTATAAGGAACATACTTTATTTCAACAACTTTTTCTTTTTTATCTCTAAGTTGGTAAGTTATTATTATCCCCAGTACAAGAAGTACGGTAAAAATTATTGCTGCTTTTTTCATTTTATTTCTCCGTGCATATCTCCTAAAAGTCTGTCTCTTTTAGCCAATGCCAAATTATAATTATATAAAGCGGAAAGGTGCGACATTTGGTTGTTTACATATTCCTGTTCAATATCCTGCCAAGTTTGAAACTCCATGGTTCCCGCTCTGTATTTTATTGTTGCTTCTTTTTGTCTTTGAGTGGCTGCTTCCAAAAACATTCTGTAAATTTCTATATTATCTTTTGTTCTTTCAATATCTGCTAAAACTTCTTCCAAACTTGTTTTTGTTGTAAGTATTGTTTGTTTATAACTTTCCTGCGCTTTTTCCAAAGCGGTATTTGCCGCTTTAACCGAATTTAATGTGCTTGTAATACCGCCGGAAAGTAAAGGATAGTTAAGTGCTACTCCCACACTCCAATTTTTGCTGTCTGCCGGAGGTATAGGATTATTTTCGTCGGAAACACCTATTGAAGCAGATGCGGAAATGTTCGGATAAAGGTTTCCTTTTGTGGAATCTATACTGTATCTTGTTATTTCAACCGACGATGACGAAAGTATTACATCGGGGCAATTTGCTACCGCATTATCAACATCCACTTTCGTGTTGTCATCAACTTCTTCCAATTTATAATCCACCATACATACAGAAGAAAGTTCCGTTCCCAAATTTTGTGCAAGGGCTCTTCTTGCAACCGCCAAATCTCTTTTGGCATTAGACACATTTACATAAGCGGACTGTTTTTGTGCCTGTGCTCTTAACATGTTACCTCTGCTTTCTTTACCGCCTTCATATTGTAACCTCACAATATCGGCAGACTGTTTTCTCATGTTATAAATATTTTCCAAAAGAGTAATATTTTCCTGAGCATAACACATTTGCAAAAATGCTTGTCTTATGGAAAAATAAACATCCGCGGAAGATTTTGTAAGTTGTGCCACCGTTCTGTTTATTGTGGCTTTTTGGCTGTGTATTTGTGCGTTGGACTGGAAATTGTATATTGTTTGTGATGCGTTTAAACTTGCACTCCAATTGTTTGCGGTGTGCCCGTTACCCGACCTTGTAAATCCGTACCTGAAATTTACCGACGGATAATATTTGTTAAGTATAACATTGTAATCGTATTCTGCAATTTTTAAATCTTGTTTTGCCATTACAAGAGCACTGTTTGTTTTGTTTGCCATATCAATACAATCTTGCCAGGTTAAAGTTTCGGCAAACAAACCGTTAACCGAACCGGCAAAACAAAATGATAACAAAACATACAACACTTTTTTCATAAAATATACTCCGCAATTCCGATTTATCGGCTGTTTTTGAGTTGTTTTGTCGTTGGTGTTCTGCCGCTAAACCTGTAACTCTAATAAGTTATATTTATATTAGACTGTACATACAGCAATAAAGTTACACTTTTTTAATAGTTATATTTATATTAGACTGTACATACAGCAATAAAGTTACACTTTTTTAATATTGTAAATAATATCAATTTTTATTGTTTTCTACAATACAAAATTTTGCTCTTGGCAAAATTTTAAAAAACTATTGAAAAATAAACATAAATAGATTATAATTTTTTTGATATGACAAACAATAATTTTAAACCAATTATTTTTGTTAAATGGTGGTTGTTTTATTGTGGTTTTTTCGTATGCACATAAATTTTAAATTTATGTGCTTTTTTTATTTTTAATTTTTGGAGTTAAATATA
>CACWKJ010000117.1 GCA_902761395.1 uncultured Elusimicrobium sp.
GTTTTTAAAAATAAAAAATTGTTCCGGACTTATGATAGGCAGAGGAGCAATAGGTAACTATGATATATTTAAACAAATAGAATATTTCTTCGATAAAGAGCAAATGACACCTCCGTCAACAATAAAAACAAAGTTGAGATGGTTCAGACAACATGCAATAGATTCTTTACAATATTACGGGAAAGAAAAAGGTCTTGTCGTGTTAAGAAAAATTGCTCCTTATTACATTAAAGGATTGCCTAACGCCTGCAGTATAAGAAACAGTTTTAACAAAATAACAACTCTCGAAGAATTCGATAAAATATTTAAAAACTTAGAATAATAGAAAAAATACTTTTAAAATTTCTCATTTTCAAGCAAAAAAGCCATTCATTTGAAAAATTTAAAGCCGTGCTCCAACTTGAAAAATCCTAACAGACTAATGTAACGGATTTTTCTTCAATCATGTTCGCACTAAAAAACTTTTTTAATAAAAACTTTTTTAATTTATAGTTTTTTGCTCTAAATTTTTCTGTACTCATAGACGGCTTTAATCATGCTTGTAAACGAAAATTTTAAAGTTTTTACGAAATTATTAAGTTATCCTCTCGGATGAAATTTCTTGTGTTGTTCTTTTAATCTTTCCTGGCTTATGTGAGTATATATTTGTGTCGTGGAAATAGAACTGTGGCCTAACATTTCCTGAACAAATCTTATATCTGCACCGCCCGTAAGTAAATGTGTGGCAAAAGAGTGTCTTAAAGTGTGGGGGGTAATGTTTTTCATTATACCGGCTTTTATGGCTATTTGTTTAAGTTGTCTCCAAAATTCTATTCTTGAAATGGGTTTGTTTAATCTCGTTAAAAACACAAATTCCGACTTTGTATTTTTTCTTACCCTGAGATACCTTTTTAAATACAGTTGGGCTTTTTGCCCGAAAGGAACCAATCTTTCTTTGTTACCCTTACCGAAAATTTTTACAAAACATTCTTCGATATCTATATTTGAAAATTTTAAACTGATAAGTTCGGATACTCTAAGTCCGGTGGCATATAAAAGTTCAAGCATTGCTCTGTTTCTTATTGAAAGATTATCTGTTCCGGAAACGGAATTTAAAAGTTTTGTAACTTCTTCACCTGTTAACATATCCGGCAAAATCATAGGAACTTTGGGTGCTGTAAGATATATTGTAGGATCAGTTTTTATATAATTTTCGGCAATGAGAAACTTATAAAATTGGCGGATTGATTCTATCATTCGGTAAATGCTTCTCGGTTTAAAATTCGATGTTTTAAGATGCCACAAAAAATCCGTTATTTCCAAATGTGTTATGTTTTCGTAATTTATTTTCTTTTCTTCCAGGAAAGACAGATAAGTGTTGAGATCTGTTCTGTAAGCAAGAGCAGTGTTTTTTGAAAGCCCTTTTTCTATCAAAATGTAATTAATAAAATCATCAACTCTTTGCATTTTATTGATTAAAATACATGTTATTTTTCAGCTCGTTTTTCAGCGTGGTAAACGGTCCGTGTCCCGGGCAAATTATTGTATCGGGCGGAAGTTTTTTTATTTTTTGTAAAGATTTAATAAGTTCTTCGTAGTCACCGCCGTACAAATCTGTTCTGCCTATAGAATTTTTAAAAACCGTATCACCCGCAAAAAGAACATCATTTATCAGAATACATATTGATCCCTGGCTATGGCCGGGAGTATGAATAACCGAATATTTGCAAAAAGAAGTTTCTATAGTTTCTTCTTTATCAAAAATAATATCGGCATCATTTATTATTGTGGGACTGCCTATTATCGTTGAAAAATTTTTGCCGGCATCAGAAAGCATTTCGGTATCATCTTTATGAATTGCTAAAGGAATGTTATATTTTTCTCTTATAATATCATCCGAAAATGTGTGATCGAAATGTCCGTGGGTGTTTATTAGAAGTTCGGGCTGTAATTTAAGTTTTTCTATTTTATCGATTACTTTTTTGCCGTCTTGACCGGGGTCAATAATAATTGCTTTTTTTGAAGCATCATCATAAACAATATAACAATTTTCTTGAAATTCGCCTGATAAAATAAATTCTGTTTTTATCATTTTATTTTTGGAGAAAATGTTTTTATGTGCAATTAAATAACTTATTCCGGAATACAATGTAAATATTGTTGCTGTCAACATTAACCAATAAGGAGCATGGATTAATATTAAACCTGTAAAATGTTGCCAACCGGTAGCTTCCAACAACTCATATGGCGTGATAAAAAAGAATTTTGTAAGGGCTGCATTAACTACTAAAATAACAAGAATTGTGATAATGGCTATCATTTGAGAAGTAGTTTTTACCTTTCCCGCCATACTTGCCGGAATAATAATGTTTTTTGATGCGGCAATAGATCTGAGACCTGTAATAATAAATTCTCTTGAAATTATACAAATTACCATCCAAGCGGGAACATTTAAAGTATAAATGCCCACAAACAAAATAAATGCCGATGTTACCAAAAGTTTGTCCGCCAACGGATCAAGAAATATTCCTAAAGTTGTTATCATGTTTTGTTTTCTTGCAATAACGCCGTCATAATAATCCGTTATCGATGCAGCTATAAAAACAAGCAAAGCAAAAATATTTGCCCAGAAAGAATCTATTATTACAAGAACAATAAATACGGGAACAAGTAAAACTCTTAAAACGGTTAATTTGTTTGCTAAATTCATAAATAAGTCCTTACAATTAATTAAAAATTAATTATACATTATTTTGCAATTAAATCGTAGTCTTTAAAATCTTTTATTGTAACTTTTGTAAATTTACCTAACTGTATATTCTTATTATTGCTTACAATAATTGCATTATCAATTTCCGGTGCTTGGAAGTACGCCCTGCAATAAATTTTATTTTTAGATACAAATTCGGGCAACACTTCAAATGTTTTACCTGTTTTTTCTTTGTTGTTTTTTACAACATTTTTAAATTGTGCCGATGCAAGAAGCTGTACTCTTTTTTCTATAACACGTTGAGGAATTTTATTTTTAATTTTATAAGATTGCGCAAGTTTTTGGTCTGAATAGCCGAATATTCCTATATGTTCAAAATAGTCTTGTTTTACAAATGATAAAAGCTCTTTGAAGTCCGTTTCTGTTTCGTTTGGAAAACCGGTTATTAAAGATGTCCTTAATATTATATTCGGAAAATCTTTTTTTATTGTTTCTATAATTTTTCTTGTATCTTTAGGCCTTTTCATGTTTGTTAGTACGGTTTTACTTATATGTTGTATCGGAATATCAATGTAGTTGCAAATGTTTTCCGTTTCGGATATTGTTTCCAATAATTCTTTTGTTATTGTTGACGGATAAGCATATAACAATCTTATCCATTTAAGTTGCTTTATTTTCGATATTTCTTTCAACAATTTTGAAAGGGAAAGTTTTCCGTAAATATCTATGCCGTAAGCGGTGGTATCTTGAGCTATTACATTAAGTTCTTGTATTCCGCAATCGGCAAGAGCGTTTGCTTCATCCGTTATTGATTTTATCGTTCTGCTTACGAGTTTTCCTCTGAGATTGGGAATAATACAATAACTGCATCTATGGTTACACCCTTCCGATATTTTTATGTATGTCGAAGGTGTGTTTGTGGATAACACTCTCGATTTAAAATTTGATACTCCGCCCACACAAGTTGTGTCTGCAAAAAATTTATTGTTTTTTATAAGTTTTACTATTTTATCAAAGTTGCCTGTTCCGACATATCCATCGATAAAAGGATAATCTTGTTGCATTTTGTCCTGCAACAATTGAGCTAAACAACCTGCAACAAATATTTTTAAATTCTTGTTTTTTTGTTTTAAAAGTCCGGCTTGTTGTATTTGGTAATGAGATTCCGCTTGAGCATCTTGTATGAATGAACATGTATGAATAACAATAACGTCTGTTTTTGATAAATCACCGGTTATTTCGTAGCCCTCTTTTAAAAAAAGGCCTACTATTGCTTCCGATTCAACTGTATTTTTGGAACAACCTAATGTGATAACAGATACTTTGTTTTGTTTCAATGTTAGTCTCTTTTTAATGTTATTGTGTTTACTTTTGAGTTCGATGCACCCTTTGATATATCTATGCGTTTATCGTTAAAATAAACTTCAACTCCGTCAATATTTCCGATTTTTATTATAAATTCGGTTTTGGTTTTTGTTTCAAAAGTTTTTTCTTTACCTAAAATATTTTCGAAAAGCTTTTTGTCGTCACCTACAACTTTTAACCAAGTATCGGAAATTGCTTTTATATAAAGTTTTTGTTCTGTTTGCTGAGGCACTGATGATACAACTTTTTGTTCTTTTTTTGTTATTTCTTGCTTGTTTGTTTCTTCCGGAACAGTTGCTTTCTTTGTAGGAATAAGTAAAATTATTAAGCATATAACAAGAACTGCTATAAGAGCATATCCAACATAAATAAGTGTTTGTTTGTTCTTTTTATAAAAGTCAACAAATTTGTTTTCCATATTGTTGTTGTTATTTTGTTTAAATAAATCATCCTGTTGTTCTAATTTGGATTGTTCATATAAGTTTATCATTTCAACTGGATCTAACGACAAAAATTGAGCGTATGTTTTTAAAAAGTTTTTGTAATAAAGTTCCGCAGGAAAAACAGAAACATTATCGTTTTCAAGACCTTCAATGTATTCTTTTTTTATTTTGGTAGTTTTGTGAACTTTATCTATGGAATATCTTTTTTTCTTTCTTGCCTGTTGTAAAACTTTTCCCGGACTGTTCATAATGAACCTCTATAATTCTATAACATCAACATTTTTCGGTGCCACAAATTTGAATACTTCAGTTTTAAAATTGTTGTTTGTCTTATAGTTTGTTAACCTTACATCTACAATAAAGTTGTCGTTATTAAAAGAAGTTTTTGCTATTAACGATGAACTTTTATTTACGGTAATAATCATAGTCCATTTTTCTTTTGAATTAACAGGCTTTATTGAAAAGGAATAATCTACTTTTGTTTCTTCTTTAAGTTCGATAATGTAATCTTTTTTTAATGTTTTCCAATTTTGCATAAATTTGAAAACTGAAGTTAACAACATATCACTGTTTACTACATCTTTCCATTTTTCTACGATGGCTTGTCTATTGTCCGGAACATAAGTTGTAATGTTTTTGCCGTCGATATATGAATATTGTTTGGTCGGTGTTGTTTGCCCCAAATAAATATAATTTGGCTTTTTATGCTTGAATATTCCGCCGGAAACAAATTGCTCATCGGTGGCAAGATAAGTTAATGTTTGTGTATAGTCTGCCTGCAAATCTTTTATTGTCAAATCTTGTTTTTCTAATTTTGATAAAATGGTGTCTATGTTCTGTTCGGGTGCTTCACACACAATGGCAGATACACATACAAACAATGTAATAATAATTGATACAAATTTTTTAATTATCATTTATTCTTAAATAATCCTCTACTAAATTATAGTTTATTTCCCAACGATTTGTCCCTTCCGGTTTATGAATAAAACCTCTTACTTCCAATACACTCAATATATTTGATGCTCTTGCCGAACCGCCAAACTGTGCTTTTAACAAATCCTGCGATATTCTTCTTCTTTCAAGAATAAGCTTTAATGCAGGGATAAGATCTTTTTCTGCTTTATCTGCTGCGGTTGCTGCAGCTGCTTGGCTTACTTCGTGAACTAAAGGTTCATAGAATTTAGGAAAATCCTGGTCTGCTATAAATTTTACCACTTGCTCAATTTCTTTAGAAGAAACAAAAGCACCCTGAAGTCTTACAGGTCTGGGTTCCGAAGGAGGTAAGAACAACATATCTCCTTTACCTATTAAACTTTCCGCACCGATGGTATCAAGTATAACTTTAGAATCTACAGCAGATACTGTT
>CACWKJ010000118.1 GCA_902761395.1 uncultured Elusimicrobium sp.
CTTCTTTTTTTAATGCTGTAATGTCTTGACGTAACCATATTGCATCTCGAATTCTAAGTTCTGTTTTGTCGACAATCAAATCGTGTTTAAACATTAATTTTTTTTGTATATTGTAATTCAGATGAGCATCATAAGATTTTCCTGCCAATTCGACATCTTTATTCAATGCAAAGCTATAAGTATAACTTACATCTTTACCACCTATAGGAGCTCCTTTCATACCCATTTGAACTGTACTTCCGGCAACCGCTGTTATGCTTTCAAGAGCATATTTTCCATCGGTACTACTTGTATCAAACAAAACTTTTGCACCCACAATAGATATTTGCTCACCTGTTTTAAAATCAATACCTACAGAAACTTTATTAGGATTACTTGTGAAATCAGCTAGGTTATTATTATCAAAATTTGTCGTAGTCACCGTAAACATTGCCTTGTTATTATTCAAATCACCATAAGTAACCTGTGCTAACGTCCATTTTATGTCACCAAGTCCGTTACCATTAACAAGTTTATCACTGACATCTTCAACCCTTGAATATTGTTCTTTTATATTCATGGCATAATATGATACACCTGATTTTCCGTCAGTATACGAAAGAATAGAACTATCGGTAAAGTAATGACCTGTCTCTTTTTCCGTAACATCTGTAGCGTATATACTGTTTTTACTGGCATCATCTTTACTACTGTACTGCCATGTGTATGTTCCTGTAGTTTTCCCTTCTTCCTGTTTATAATAAGAAACAACACTTCCTTTTTCACTCTCCATATAATCTAAAGTATGTGTGCCATCTGTCCAAGTATTTTCTCCAACCTGATATTTAAAACCGGCTGCCTTTAAATTTTCTTCAGAAACATCTTCACCTGATAACAATTTCAATAAAGCTAAAGATTCATCGGCAGCAAATTCAAGTAAATCCCATCCTGTTGCGGCAAGCACTACCTCTTTTGCAAGTTCTATTTCTTGTAAATCTGAAGCCGTTTTAAGGTCTGTTATTCCTGCCTGGCTCAAACTACTTATCACATCTATAGCATTTGTATAAGCCTGAGAATTTAAAATTCTTTCTCTTTGTTCTTTTGTGGACTCTGTTTCCCAATTTCCATTGCCCATCATATATACATTTTCGGATAATTCCGTTCCCTTTAGATAAGATTTTTTACCATTATTTTCTGCCAATATATGACTATTCTGTCTGTAAACAGTAGCAGAGGATAGATCTTCACTGAGAGTTTTGGATGTGGCATTTTCAATTCTACCTGAAAGTCTAAGATATCCTTTCTCTCTATCATCAATCGTACCTTCGAATAATGCCTGTTTTACATTACTCTGAGACATAGCAGATAACGATTCTGCAAGACTGGATAAAGCTTCTTCAGAGAAAGAATCTTTTTCTCCCTCTGTTTGAGAATTTGCCTCATCTTCCGTTGAAACAGTTGCAGTGGAAGTTTGTGTTGCACTATCTTTAGTAGTTTCGGGTTTATCGTTTTTAACATCTATATTATTTAAGACAAGTGTACCTGAGATATATGCTTCCGGTCCATCATTACCTGCAAAAAATAATATTTCGCTACCTGCTTCCCAAACTAACATTTTACTATCAGCTTTTATTTTCGTTACACCATCATCCAATAAATAATTAACCGCTAAATCTTTCAATATTACAGCATTTCCTGATTCATTACCATTGAGCAACAATCCTTTATCTACATTTGTTATATTGCCTTTATCATCAACCACAGAAAAATCAAATTTTGTTTCAACATATACCGGTGAGGTATTGTCAGTGTTATATTTACATAAACCACTCCAGAAATTAACAAGCTCTCCGTCCCTAAAAGTAACTGTCATATCTGTATCGGTGTTAACAAATTTGAAATTGTTTTCATCCATTATTTCCAATGAAGTCTTAACATCACCAACAGCTTTAAGTCCTAAAACTCCGTCATCTGTCATCGTAACAGCTACTGTAGAACCTTTATCCGTTTTTAATGCACCTATTCCATCATTACTCATTGAACGTGCATTATTGGATGTACTGGTATATGTTATCGGTCCTTTTGCTCTTTCATAAGTTTTTATTGCTGTACCAACATCCAATGCCGCACCGGTAATTTCAATGTCGGTAAAATCGGTTTCGGACATTTTCCAATCATCAACTAAAGTTTGTCTGTAATATGAATCTATATATTCTCCTATGGCATTGTCTGTATAAACTGCTTTAGAATTATCATCTATTATTTCCCAACCTTTATCACCATAATGCATAAACCCGGATTTAACTTCAAAAGAAATCTCTTGACCGTCAAGTGAATCTGAAAGTTTAGAACCTGCAAGCGCCGTAGCACCTTTACCCTCTGCTTTAAGTTCACCGTTTCGTATTGATATTACGGCATAATCATTTTTAGCATTACTGATATAATATCCACAATCTTGTTTTGTATATATACCTCTTGTATTTATTGTTTCCCCATTTTCTCCCGTAACCGCTGCTACTTTTCCGGAAGAAGATTCAATAGGATCGGAAACAAAAGCTTTTCCCTGATAAACAAATTCAGCGTCAATTACACTGCATTCACCATTACTTAATCTTAAAGATATATCACTTAAAAATCCGTCTACTCTGTTATAACTGTCATCAAGAATACTACCGGACACACAATTACGTACATTTTTTGTACCATCGGCATCATTTATTGTCGTTATCGGGGTCTTTCCTGTTATACTTGCCGTAACACCGCCTGTTTCAGACATATTTACAGTTACAACCGCGGATTGACCTGCTTTTATCGTAATTCTGGCATCCATAAGTTGTTCTTCTCCTTCAGTAACAACCTTACCTGCATCTGCAGATACAACTTTATTTGCGAGTAAATCTTTCTTCAATGTTGTTGTACCGGAATATGATAGACTTAAACCATCTTTAGATAAAACGGAGGTATCTATAAACGATTCTACATTGCCGGAATAACCTATAGCTTCTACATCTTTCTTTGATAAACCGCTTGCGACTGCAACAGCAGTTTTAGCTCCCACTCCGGAACTTGTCAAAACATTTTTAATTGTTATTTCCGTTCCGGAAGCAATAGATGTAGAAATGTCTCTGTTACCTGTCCACCAATCACTATTTATAGAATAACTTACCTTACAATTACTACCGGCCGTAAACTTAATAGAATTCGTATCAGCCAAACCGATATTGAAATTTGACCCTATTTCCAAAACAACACTATTCGGTAGACCATAACCATCTTCTGATATTACGGTAGCATTTACTCCCGCGTTTATAACTTCATCAGATTGTGCTCTTAAAGCACCTCCGAGCATTATTAAATTATTAGAAGATACCGTTTTCATCGTTTTTGAAAAATCTATGGGAGATAAATCAACCTTTATGCCGGATTGTTCAAAAGAATCCGACAAGGATTTTTTTGCAGTTTCTTCATTGGTATAATTAAAACCGGAACCTTCACTTGCAGTCCACGTTCCGTTTGAATTAACAGCTGTTCCGGATAAATTAGTTATGCCTGCAGCGGTACTCAGAGCAGATCCGTTCCACGCAGTAGTACCTTCCCCGATAATTATAGCATTGGTATTACCTTCTTCATCAACTCTGAAAGATAATACTGCATTTTCGCCTGATAACGTTGTTGCTCCCTTTCCATTCTGCACTATTTTACCGGCTGTGTTTACGGAAGGACTTGGTGCTTGTGACCCGGATGGAGAATTATAAGGCTCATTTTCTGTAGATATAATAATTTCTTTATAGCTTCCATTAACTTTCGTATTCACAAAATCAAAGTTTCCTGTCGTTGCATATTTATTTGTATTATAGTCATACAACAATTCTATATTAGTTAAATAACCTTCAAAAGAGGTTACTTAATATCGGTGAAACTATAGAATTATCAAAAACTCCGCCGAATACTATATTGCCGTTTGTATTGACATGAATATTTTCAATTATTTGATTTTCGTTCTTGCCTGAAGTACTGAAAGCTGATGATAATGAAGGAACTGTCTTAGCCGTATCATATATTTCTTGTTGATATTGACTGATTTTGCTTTCTACAAAGGGACTTGTTCTTCCCATTTTTTTAAGGTTAGCCGCTGCATTTTGCCAACTTTTCAAAGATTTTGCAGCCTTTTCCATTGTTTCTGCAGCAGCTCTTTCTGCAGCAGCTTGTTCATGAGTTTTTATCCAATGTGTATCATTATACGAATAACTTTTGTATGTACTTGCAGCAACCAAGTTTCCTTCACTATCGTACTGTATCATATTATATGAACCGCCATTAACACCTGCAACGCCCTTGTCTCTTGAATAATATGTCGTGGTAGTAATTTTGGTTTGGGTTTGATACATTGCACCATCCGAATAATATTGTACTCCACTCCAAGAATATGAAACAGAGTAACCCTTAATACTTGTTACACCATATTCATCCCATTCCACATGTATCTTTCCGTCACCCATTGTTGATTTTGCATAACTTCCGTTTGCAACAAAAATTGCTTTACCGTCTTCTGTACAATCTGCAATTTTTAAAGAATAACCAGTAGCTATAGTCTGCCCCTGTATGGTAGATCCTCCTTGAAATATAGCACCAACTCCCATTACTACAAAATTGCCACTGTTTATTCTTAAAGTACCGTTACTTACGGTGTATCCCCCATCACGATCTTCAACTATAACAGCATTTGTTCCTCTGCCGTCAGGTAAAGTTTTGCTACCACCAGTACCATTTTGATCTCCTCCGCTTGAAGGCGGAATATATATGGCATCCGTCACGGTTACTATACCATCAACGATATAGCAACCTGCTTGATAAAATTGAATTTGAGCATTTGCTTGTAATGTTATTTTAGTACCGTTATATGTCAACCCTTGTTCCGATGTCGTTTTTATTAGAAATTTATGTTCTACATTTTCCAAAGTAAATGTCCCGCTTAAAGTTCCCGATAAACCGTTTCCGTTCAAAACATCCGCACCTACATTATTGGTCAATGTCCATGTATTACCGGTTTTACCTACAGTGAAATCTCCCAATTGCATACCAAC
>CACWKJ010000119.1 GCA_902761395.1 uncultured Elusimicrobium sp.
TATTTCTATAAGCTCACCCATCAAAAAGAAAGCGGTTCTTGTTCCCACTCTTGATGCTTGTTTTACATTATTTGTAACTAAAACTATTGTGTACTTTTCTTTTAATTTTAACATAGCTTCTTCAACTTTTGCCGTCGATATAGGGTCAAGTCCGGAACACGGCTCATCAAATAAAATCACTTCCGGCTCTATTGCCAAAATTCTTGCAATGCAAAGTCTTTGTTGTTGTCCTCCGGACATTTTTATTGCCGAAGAATCCAATCTGTCTTTTACTTCGTCCCATAAAGAAGCATCTCTTAAAGACTGTTCAACAACTTCATCCATATTCTTCTTGTTTTTTAATCCCAATACTTTGGGAGCATAAGCTATATTATCATAAATCGACATCGGTAACGGTATAGGCATTGCGAACAACATTCCGATTCTTGTTCTCAATTTTTCCGGATTCATATCGAAAATATTATCGTTGTCGAGAAAAATATCTCCTTTTCTTGAAAAAGCAACATTCATATCATTCATTCTGTTTAATGTTCTCAAGAAGGACGTTTTTCCGCTGTTGGACGGGCCTATGATGGAAAGTATTTCGTTTTTCTCAACCGTTAAGCTGAGATCTTTTAATACTTGTTTACCGCTGTAAAAACAACTGAGATTTTCAACTTTTATTTTATCTACCATTTTCTGATTTTCCTAAAATAAAGTCTTGCTACTATTGCAATTAAACTCATAGACAACACCATTAATAAAAGTACCAACGCCGTTCCGAAAATTATATTTTTAGGCATATTAGGTATCTGTGTCGATATAATGTACAAGTGATACGGCAATGCCATAACCTGATCGAACATTGATTTCGGTAAATGCGGAACATAAAATGCGGCAGCCGTAAACAATATCGGAGCCGTTTCTCCGGATATTCTTGATATACTTAAAATAGCTCCTGTCATAATTCCCGGCAAAGCATTCGGTAAAACAACTCTTCTTATTGTTTGCCATTTGCTTACACCGAGTGACCAACTTGCTTCTCTGAAAGAGTAAGGAACACTGCTTAAAGCTCCTCTGGCGGTTGTTATTATTACAGGCAACTCCATTATAGATAAAGTTAAAGCTCCGGCAAGAATAGATACTCCGAAACCGAGTAACATAACAAAAATTCCAAGTCCGAACAAACCGTAAACTACCGACGGAACTCCGGCCAAATTAACTATCGCAAGTTTTATTATTCTTGTTAAAAGATTATCTTTTGCATATTCGTTAAGATATATTGCGGCACAAACACCTACAGGCAAAGTAATACATATTGCACAAGATACTATTGCAAGTGTTCCCAATATTGCAGGAAGTATTCCTCCCGCTCTCATACCGTCTTTAGGCATAGTTGTTAAAAATTCCCAAGACAGTGCAGACCAACCGTTCTTTATAATAATAACAATGACCGTAAGAACGGGAACTATTACAATGATAGTGGAAATCACTAACAATGTATAAGCTATTTTTTGTGATAATTTAGGACTTAATTTAAAGTTCATCTCTTTTTATTCAAAAATAAATCCGCTATAAAATTTATTATAAATGTTATCGTAAACAATACCAACCCTATACCGAACAATGCTCTGTAATGAAGACCGCCTCTGACTGTTTCTCCCATTTCGGCTGCGATTGTTGCCGTTAATGTTCTAACCGGATCAAATATTGAAGACGGAATTGCCGCGGCATTTCCTGTTACCATAAGAACTGCCATAGTTTCACCTATAACTCTGCCTATTCCAAGCATTACTGCAGCTATTATTCCGGGCATAGCGGCTTTTAAAACAACTCTTCTTATTGTTTGCCATTTTGTTGCACCTAAAGCAAAAGCTCCTTCTTTATATTGCCAAGGAACAGATCTTATTGCATCTTCGGATATTGAAACAATTGTAGGCATTGCCATAAATCCCAACACTATAGAGCCTGAAAATGCGGTTAAGCCGGTCGGTATATCCAAAACTGATCTTACCAACGGAACAAGTGTTACCATACCAACAAAACCGAGTACAACACTCGGAATTGCGGCCATAAGCTCAACTATTGATTTTAAAATATCTCTGATACCTTTCGGAGCAAGTTCGGCAATAAATAATGCCGTCATGATACCAAAAGGAACTGCAATTATCGCAGCACCTAAAGTAACAAGTAAAGAACCTATTATTAATGAAAATACTCCGTAAGATGCCGGACTTGATGACGGATACCAATATTTACCGAATATAAAATTAAATACTCCGTATTCTTTAAAGAAAGCAAAACCTTCTTTCAAAAGAAAACCGAATATCAACACAACAAAAACTATTGCAATGATACCGCACAAAAAAATTATTTTTTCTATGATGTAATCTGTTATTTTACTGTTCATTTTTTTATTGGCACGAAAGCCGTTTCCACTACAACTTTCTGCCCTTCTTCGGATAATGCATAATCTATAAAATCTTTTACTATATCTTTCGGTTCTCCGTTGGTGTATAAATACAACGGTCTCGAGATAGGATATCTCCCGTACATAACATTCTCTATTGTAGGATAAAAATATTCTATTGAATTTTGTGCAGATACGGAAAGAGCTTTTGTTTGGTCATTCATAAAACCTATTCCCGCATATCCTATAGCATTGGGATTTTGATAAATTTCATCAACTATTGCTTGAGAAGAAGGCATAAGTAGTGCTTTAGGAGAAAATTCGTCTTTACTGTTAATATCACCTAATCTTATAACAGTTTCTTTAAAGAACATATGAGTCCCGGAATTACTTTCTCTCGATAACAAAACTATAGGTCTGTCTTCCCCGCCTACTTCTTTCCAATTTGTAATTTTTGCCATAAAAATATCACGTAATTGATTGATTGAAATGTCATTTATCGGATTATTTTTGTTAACCAAAACGGCTAATCCGTCAAGACCGACAATAAACTCTTTGTAAGTTATATTTTGTTTTTTAGCTAAATTAATTTCGTTTTCTTCAACCTGTCTTGATGCCATTGCTATATCACATGTGTTATTTAACAAAGCGGCAAAACCCGTTCCCGTTCCGCCACCGGTAACACCTACATTTTTCCCGTCGTTAATTTGGCTGAATTTTTCCGCCCAAACCTGAACTAAATTTACTATGGTATCGGAACCTTTTATTTGCATACCGGCATTAATATTCTTTCCCTGTTGATTAGAACAAGAAAAAAGAATACAAAATACGGCAAGAAATGCAATATGAATTTTAGTATTATGCATATTATATCTATTCTATTATTTTATGTATGTTTTTTCAACCTAAAATTGTCGGTATTATTAAATTTATAATTGCTGATTTCTAATTACTAATTGTTTTTTTAGATTTTAGCTGTAGTTATCGCTTTCTGTGCTTGATATTTTCCCTTTTTATCCGCATAAGAAGTTTCGCATATTTCGTCCGCGCCCAAAAACAAAAGTTGTCCTATACCCTCGTTGGCATAAATTTTTACGGGCATGGAACTTATATTTGATATTGCTATTGTCGCGTAACCTTCCCATTCCGGTTCGAAAGGTGTTATGTTAACCATAATACCGCATCTTGCATAGGTTGATTTACCGAAAGCTATGGTTATGATATCTCTCGGTATTCTAAAATATTCTACGGTTTTTGCAAGTACTACTGTTTGAGGTTGTAAAATTATAAAATCATCAACTTTTACATCTTTGAATAAATTCGGATCTATTTTTTTCGGATCAATAAAAGAACCGTCGGTATTTTTCTGCATAATTTTAAATTCGTTGGAAATACGAAAATCATATCCGTAGGAAGACGT
>CACWKJ010000120.1 GCA_902761395.1 uncultured Elusimicrobium sp.
TCTTCGGAGATGACTCCGGGCTGGATTTTACCAAAATCACCAACACCGACATCCGGGGCTTCTTCACAGACAGATACAGCACAGTCGAGGAGTTTTTGAAAAAAAACTTCGATGAGTACGGGAACTGACCCCCGGTTATTCCGATGAAGAGGAGGAAATCCCTGATTATTATGATGTCAGGGTCAAAAGGCAGCCAAGTGCAGCCCGTCTAGTACCTTTGATCTTTACATCATTATTATTGAAAGGCAGGAACAATGATTTTTAAAAGCGGAAAAAAACTTCATATACCTGCTCTCGTTCTTCTGATCACGACGGTCGTCCTTGCCGCACTTCTTTTGACAAAAGAGTTCCCCTGGCTGCCGCCCCGCCAGGAATATGAAAATAATGCCGTCAAAAAGAGCCGGATCATCTTTTCAAAGCCTTCCGGTAATTTTAAACTTACTATTTCATTTTTTGCATTCATTGATATTTTAATACCTTTATAATCTATATCAACAATTTTTGCTTTCAAAGCTTTTTCCATTTCTTTAACTTTACTTCTCATTGACATTGCTTCTTTAGCCATCTTAAATAATTCCATAATTTTCTCCAAAACAAAATTTTATAAATTTTAACAATTTAGACTAAAAACAAAATTTTATAAATTTTAACAATTTAGACTATATTTTTCAAATAAAATAAAGTACTATGCCGCTGATAGTATTGACTGCATAGTTTCCATTCTGTTTTCCAAAGAAAGTTCCTGTTCCAAATCTACTTCCGGTACTTCTTGTCTGATTATCAATTCGTCCCAATCTTTTTCAAGCTGTCTTTGTTCCGTAGTATCTGCATATATATATTTTATAAATTCGGCAATTAAAATATATGCTATTTCTTCTTTACTTCCTATTTGTTGTTCCAACACATCTAATAATTTATCCATATTCTCTTTTTTGAAGTTTTCATCCTGTTTTGCAGCATCCGAGAACACTTTGAACAATGAAGCTTTTTCTTCCGCATTTAAAAGAGGTAACAACGAAAGTAAATTAACTAATATATCTAAAGGAATCTCTTTTAGCCCCTCTTTATTATCCACCAACGGAACAATATCACCTTTTAATGAATATGCTATCAATCTTGTCCATTCACCTAAAGATAGCTTCAAAGCACTGACATTTCCGTAATGATATGTTTCGGATGCGAGGTCAAAGCTCATATTATATATATCAAAATTTTTATCTCCCAAAGTCGCTACATTTTCATTTAAGAATTTTTTCAATGTTGAGCCTGCACGGGTTTGAGAAAACGGTGTCTGTATAATAACAACATCTATATCGTCTTTATCTTGTATAAAATCTCTAAACTCTTTTTTCGCAAAAATGTTTGCTATGTTTTCCGGGGTATTGGAAGCTTTTGTTTCCAACACAATTGATTTTATCAGTTGATTAATTTCTTTTCTTGTTAGACCATCTTGTCTTGCCGATTCCAAAATTATCCATTTAATTATTGCAGCTTCGGTAACACCATCTTCGGACACGAGATAAAAAATTTCATCTCTTGATATAGGAGAGGTAAGTTTTTCATCCAACAACAATGGCTCATCATTGATTTCTACTTGCACAGCATCTATATCTTTATCCTCAAGACTATCAAAAGCACTTTTGGTTAAAGATAATAAATCTTTTACTGTTCTGATATTATCTTTTGATGTTCTTGTTTGTTCTTTTTCTTCAACAAGATTATTATATTCAGTATAAGCTTCGGGATTTCTTAAATTCCTTATTATTCTCAAAGAACCTCTCTTATTACCGGAAATAAATATTTTACTGAGTTTTCCTCCTCTATATAGCTTGTATGTTCTTACAAAAGAAGAAATATTTAAGTTACCCAATAACAAACCAATCGTCGATTGCGGATCCATTTCGGTAAAATCACTGGGCGAAAGAAGAGTATCCACTTCTTGATATAATGCCTCTTTTCTCCTTAATGTATTTTTAACGGCTATAGATTTTACAAAAGACATTAACGCTTTTTGTCCCTGATAAGATTCAAACTGTTTGTGTACATCTTCGTAACTATCAGCAGAGCCTATTGTCAAAGCTAAATATTCTATAATTTCGTGTAATGCCAATTGTTTCAACATATCTTCTTTATAATGTTCATTACCTTCTCTATACTTTTTATATGCCTCTCTATCCAATTCTCTCAAGAAAGCTTCACTGATATAAACGGTAGCAATACCTTCCGGAGTTACCTCTAATGTAGCAAAAGAAAAAGTCGACATGTCTTCAACCAGGTCCAGCGATCTTGATACAACAAAGTTCACACTTGAAATTCCGGTAGAAAAATCTTTAGTATCAATTCCCAACTCTCCCAACAAATCGGAAATTTCAGATAATATTCTCATTACAATTTCCTTCGGTTGTGAAAACAATGAGAAAAAGGATGAAACTATATCATCAAGTTCTTCATAATCGAAAACATTTAGTTCTTCACCGGGATGTTCTTTTTTTACTTTTTTTGAAGCAACACCTAACTTTTCAACCAGTTCTATAGCCAGAGAATATGTTCTAACCATCGGCAACATATTAATTTCATCTTCGGATAATTCCGGATTTTTTACTTTTTCATCACTCACAACCTTCTTCCTTATATCCTGTAGAATAATACTAACAAGTTCGGAATGGTTTATTATGGCATGCTGAACTAACATTGCTACATTGTTTCCTAAGGACATTAAAGGTAAAAATTTTCGCGGTCTGGCAAAATCCATAGTAATAAATATTTTTTCTTTATTCTCTTTTTTACCTATTTCTCTACTACTCTTATCGGCAACATACTCAAAATGTATATCTTGAGATTCCAACAAATTTTGAACGGCCTCAAATTCATAACCTTCGTAATCGACAAAATATTTCCTATCGTTAACAATAAGGTTGTATCGTGCATTCGGTTTTTTTCTTGTATCTACTCCGGTTATTTTCGCTCCGAGCTTATCTGACAACAATTCCAGTATCTGTTTTTCGTTTACTTTTTCCGATTTCGTTTTTATGAAAATACAAGTTTTATAATAATTTATTATGTCACTGTAATTTATAACTCCGTAATCCAATGCTTCAAACAGTTCAAACATGTTTGATAAATTATAATGGTTTGCTATCATTACGGATCTTTTTACAAATACGGATGGTGCAATATCTTCCAATTCAAGATTATCCATCACCTTTGATATGATATCCAATGCCTCAGCCAAAAGTTCTTTGTTCCTTAAAATTTCGTTTCTTGAGTTGAGATCGTAAAGTTTATCTATAAAATCTTCGTCGGATAATTCTTTATCATCGAACATAACACTATTATTTTCATAAAACAACAAGTATGCCGCAAACTCGCTTAAATCTGATTTCTTCGCTATTTTTTCAGAAAAACTTGTACTGATACTTTTGTTCTCTGCACCGGTTTTTAATAAATATTGCAATTGTGTTCTTATGGGCTTTCTTTTTAATTCTTCATCGGTCATTCTCACTGCTTTAGATTTAGTTTCGGTCTTTATGATTTTGTACACTTTTGCATCTTCAACTTTAACATCCATACCTTTCGGGTTACCATCTTCATCATATACGGCAACCGTAACATCAGCAAAATATTTACTGTTTACCAATTCATTCACAGTTGCATCTTTAGGCAAGTCCATTACAAAATAACCGCCCTCGTATTCAACAAAAAATATAGTTCTGTTCCCTAAATTTTTATTTTCAAAAATTTGACTTCTGTTTTTATCTAAATCTGCCTCGGGTGTATATTCATCCGGAGTAAATACAAATTGTTTTCTCTCTTCTCCGATATCCTTTACCACAAATTTGAGAGCTATTTCATGAATAAAAGTACCATCGAAAAGTACTAAGTTCATTAAAACTTTTATTTTATTTCTTATTTCACTTATTTTACTTTCCAGTTCTTCCGCTTCTTTTTTTGTGGTTGTTTCTTTATCTTCCAAAGTTTTTAACTCTTGTATTAACTCCTCTATTTCCGGATAAATTTCAATCTTTCTTCCTGTTTTGTATTGGTAGTGTGGAGCCGAAAGTGTTTCCAAATTATAAAAACCGTAAATTTCTTCTTCATAATCCACTTTTTTGTATAAACATGCTTCTATAGGTAACGATTTTTTTAGTGCGGAAAATTTTATTCTTGCCTGTTTATTATTATAGTCTCTCTCAAACTTATCAAAGTTACTTCCAAAAGATTCGGAAAAAGCTTTAATCATATCGTTGGTAACATGTTTATCATATTCTTCATTCTCTATAACAATATGTAATCCTATTAAATCTTTAAGTTCTTTACTGAAAATATCAACGAAAAACAATTCAACCCACTTTTGATTATTTTCCAAACGTGTTCTTAGTTTGTTCATTTCTCTCAAACCGGAATAATCAAGGAATTCTTTCGGCAAAGCATCAAATGTCTTTTTAATATAATTAACTAGTTCATAGTCGGCAAAAATTTTACTCCTTGTTTCGGAAACCAATTTATTTACTAATTCTTTTTGTTTATCATCCAACGAATCATAGTCACTATCTATATGTTTTAAAATGAATTCTATATCGGTCTTTTTCGTATCTTTAGTTTTAGCAGAATCAAAAATAGCTTTAAACAAAGGATCATCGGACCTTAATATAAATTTAACCAAACCTTTTTCCGTTTTTCCTATTGTGTGTATAATTTCTCCTTTCCTTCTTTCCGAATTTAATTTTTCGTGCATACTATACAAAGATTTCGGTCTAAACTTCACAACAGCAGAATCTTTTGGAAGTCCTTGTTCTTGGAGTAAATTTTCTGCTGCTATTTTAATATCTTCATTAATTTTTTTTAACTCCGTATATTGTACCCCATACAAAGTTTCTATTATGTTTAACAAATTCAGATATTCCTGAGGATTTGAAATCTCAAACAAATCATTTCTTACATATTCGTACATATCGGAATTTCCAAATCTTCTTGATAACGGTAAATAAACCGAATGTACCAAAAGAGTAGCCCGATTTTTTGCTTCATGCATTTTCTCTTCGGTTGTATACTTTTCCGGATTTGGATATTTTGCTTGGGTAAGTTTATGAGCAATTAATGCCAACAATGTTTCTTCGTTTTCCGCGGTTTTAGCAACAAGATCCCAATAGTTTTGTAACGATCTTTCCCCCTGCATATCTTCAAAATCTTTAAATTGTTCATCTATCTTTTTTATAGCATCCAAACTTTTGAACAACGATGGCAAATATTCGTCTAACCCCGGTATCTTCAAATTTCTCAACTTATCTCTTATTGTTTCGCTATCATCTTTTTCCGTATCTTTCTTTATTTCGGTATCATCCATTTCCAACAGTAAAACTATTGCCTGTGCTTTAATAAAAGCCTCAAAATTCGGATCTTCTTCAGGTTTTGTATCTTCCTTTGTCTCTTTATCTCTGGCAAAATCTCTCCATTGCTCCAAGTGAGAATATTTGTCGTATCCTATTCTGAAAACTTGAAGATTTGTAGAATTATCATAAACAAATTCTTCTATTACCTTTAAAAAATCTCTACTGTTTTTCACTTCTCTGGTTGAAGTATCGGACTTTTTCTCTTGCTCTTCTAAATAATCCTTTACAAAATCGTTTATCGTATCAATGGCATTTTTCTTTTCTTGTATGAAATCTGTCCAAGTATTGTTATTTCCGTACCTGTTTGCGGATAAAAATTTCCATGCATTTAAAACTTCGTCCAATCTCTTTTGGTTTGTTTCATCGTTCGAAAACACACTATGTTTTAAAAGTTCCACCTGTTCTTCAACCGAAATAGGAAGATTATCGAAATCAAAGTCTTTACTTCCGTAGGATATTTTGGCTATATATTGGAAAATCATTTTATTCAAGATAGCCTCAAAAGACATCAAAGACCATCTTGTTGTAAAAATCTTATCTTTATCCTCGGAATAAACAGAATGGAAAGACTTTCCTATCCAACCTTTTCCGTCTTCCGAAATTGTATGATACATTCTTGCAATAAAATCCAAAGTATCCACACTGTCACTTGCTTTCAAAGAATCCTGCATAACACCATTCATATATTCTCCTTATAATTCGGCACATTTTTTATTATCAGCTTCCAACAATTCATAATTTAAAAACGGAGTAACCTCTTGCTCGTCAACAAAGGTATTAATATTTCTTTTATCCAAAGAGGTTGTCGAATATTTAAAAACTTGATAGTTCACCAAGCCAAAATCTCTTAATATGGAAGAATACAGAGGTGTAAAATATTGTTCTATGGATTTTGATATTACTCCATTTTTAACGATAATATCATAATAGATATCGGAATCTTTCATTGAATTGCCTTTGGCAAGAGAACCGCCAATTATTACTGCAAACATAGAATCGTCCATGAGAATTTTGTCCAACTTCAATTCGTCCAAAGCTATGTTTTTTGCATTTATCATTGCTTTTTTTACTGCTTTTCTATAATCGTTTTCGGCTCTTTCCATTGCTTCTATATATTCATCATAGGAATATTCACCGCTCGCATATTTTTCTTCATAGAATTTTGTATATTTTTCAAAATGATATTTCGTTCTTTCCATTTTCCCTTTTTCAATATATTTCCTTTTCAAAATC
>CACWKJ010000121.1 GCA_902761395.1 uncultured Elusimicrobium sp.
TTTTTATGCAAATATTTATAAATATTTTGGAGGATTAATGAATTTAAAAAAACTTATTGTTTTTTTAGTTTTGAGTCTTTTTTGTATTCCGACGGGTTTTGTTTTTGCAGAAGGTGAAAATGAAAACGTTTTAGAAATTGATGAAGGAAAAGAATTAAAATTTGACTTTAAAGGTTCTAATGCTTGGTATGATGATACACAAGTATATAATAGAATAAATATCGGTGCAGGAACAAAAGTTATTTTAAATAGTGATTGGGAATATATATATAAAGGCGAGGGGGAAAGTGCAAAAGAATATGTTTATGCCAGTGAAGAAAATTTAGCAACATTGTCTATCGATACTGAAGGAGAAATAATTTTAAATTCAGGTAGTGAATTATCATTGAGAAACGAATATAATTTGGTAACTGTACCATACAATGTTTCTTCGCAGTATATAGAGATAGAAAATGAAAAAGGTGAAAAGGCCCAAATTCCTTTACCCTCTTTTAATAAAGATATACTTAAATATGAAGGAGCAAAAAGAGACTATAATAACAGAGTGACGGACCTTTCTGTAGGTGATGTTGATGATTATTTGTTTACCGGTAATATTGTATTTGAAAATGGAGATGCTGAAACAGTTTTAACTTTCAGAAATGTTTCCGATGTTACAAGTAAAGAAAATGTCCTTCCTGAAGCAAAAGGAGGAGATACTATTACAGAAGTGTCGGACCTTATTCGATGGGACAATGAACACAATATTGTTAATATGACCAATAATTTTATAATCAATTCCAATAGAGCAGTATTTAATGTTCAAGGAGACGGAATTTTTAATGATAAGGGAACAACAAGAAGATGTGTTTATTTGGATGGTAGCAAAATATCTGGTAACGGAACATTTGTAAAGAAAGGTGCCGGATGGTTGGACTTGTCTATGGCCGATGGAACCGAATTAACAGGTGCAAATTCAGGCGGTTTAGGTTGGTCGATAGAAGAAGGAACTCTTGTAGCTAACTTTCAGTCTAATTTGGGTGGTGCAGATATATATATAGCCAATGGAGGAGCTTTGGAGCTTTCCTCACCGGGTATAGAATTAAATCCTAAAGATGTTATTAAACAAATAAAAGGCGAAGAAGGGTATGAACCGTTAGCAACCAATTTATTCGGTAATGATATACTAAGTTCAAACGGAGGAATATCCATAGTAGCTGGTTCTCAAGTAGAACTTAACGGACAAATAAAATCCGAAGAAGGGAAAGATTCTTTAAGCTTAGCTTTTGTTCATGATTCATTGTTAAAATTGTCGAGGGTTGATGATAAGGTTAATGATGTAAAACATTTTTATATATCTTTTGGACATAAAGAGCTGGGTGGTGGAGAATCCAATTATTTATTGACGGATGTTGAAGGTTTGGCGGATGAAACAGTATCGGTTACTAATAGAATTACAGAAGATTGTATAGAAAAAGAAACTGCTTTCTTTGAACTTGTATTACAAGAAAATGAAGATAAAGAGTATTCCGGTTCGTTACAAGGTGAAATGTATTTAAGAAAGTTGGGTGAAGGCTTGGTAACAATTTCAGGAGAAAACACCTATAATAAAGGAACTTATATTACCGAAGGCGGATTGTTACTTGCAACGTCAAATTCAATCGGAACGGGAAATATTTTATTTGATGGCGGTACAAGAGGAAGTTCTACTACTTATGCTTCAATAGGAGTAAGAGCATCCAGTACAACATCGGAAGATGTGATTTTATCAAACAATATACATGTGAAAAACGGTGCGATTTTAAATGTTGCGGAAAACCAAAATCTATATTTGAAAGGAGATTTGGTAAGTTACGATGCAAGACCCGGATATGAAACAAAGTTTATTAAAAACGGACTTGGTAATGCAACAATATCCGGAATTGAAAATGTAGACAGACAAATAAATATTTCCAGCTTTACAATTACCGAAGGCGGATTTATACTGGACAATAGTGTTGTTTTAGATTCATACTTTTCTTTAGATGGTCAACAGGCATTTTTAGAAATGAATGAAAATGCGGGAATAAAAAATAATGCCATAGATATAAATAACGGAGATTTAATAATATTCAATGAGAAAAATATCTCATCGACAACTGCCATAACTTTTCACAATACTATGTCATCAACAGATTCTTTTTCTAAATTTCGTATGAAAAGTGATACTGTTTTTTCCGATGAGACAATATCATCTTGTACCATAACTATTACCAAAAATATAGAATTTGTTGTAGATGAAGAAGCAACAGCCACAGCACAAATGAGTAAATTTGTATTCGGATCTACGGCATCGGTTACTCCGGTGCTTGTTAAATCCGGTTCGGGAACTTTCATTGCCGATGGGGGCGAAAATTTCGGTGTGGATAGTTTGTATGTAAATGGCGGTAAATTTAGAATAGAAAATACGACTATGACAGTTTCCGGAGTAACTTCAATAGACAAGGGAATATTGTCTATAAGTGAAGGATCTCATTTTTCAAACAGTGAAAAAAAGATAACAGTTTTAGATGGTGCCGGTATAGGAATCTTTAACCAAGGCAGTATAGATGAGGACATTCAATTAAGATTTGAAGGAACAGACGAAACAAACCTTTCAAAATTAATTATTGAAGATGATGATGTAGTTTTAAGCAATAACATTTATGTTAATACCGGTGTAATTATTGAAAATGAAAATAATTTCAAGCTTTCCGGTGTCTCTATTGATTATGAGCCGGGAGCTCCGGGTATATTGGCAAAATCCGGTGAAGGTACAATGACAATAAATACAGGAACGGCAACGTTTAGAATGGGTGAATTAAGGGCATTGGAAGGTAATTTGCTTATTGAATCTAATATAAATGTTTCCACTCTTTCAGTACAAGGAGAAAAAGCTTTGTTATCGTTTGACGGCGGAAATAAAGCAATAACCGCAACAATAGGAGATTATTTGTTTTTAGAAAACGGAGGAACCTTATCAATTTCTACAGCAACGGTAAATGCATCAAATCTTGATGTTAACTTTGATGCTTCAACAATAAACCTTACAAATGCCTCTTCCGTTATTAATGCCGAAACGATTAACTTAATAAACGGTTCTTCTGTTATGGGATACGGAAGGCTAGATTCTATAGTTAATGTAGGAAGCGGTTCCAATATTTATGTTGGCTCCGACGGAACTACCAAAGAAAATTTGAAAGTGGCAAATGTTAATTTTGAATCGGGTTCGAATTTATATATAGATATAGATGATGAAAACGGTGTGAGTGATAAATTGGAAGTTTTAGGAGATTTAACGGTTCAGAAAAATGTTACATTACATGTTAATTTTATTGGAAGGGAAGGAGAAGATAACGGAGCATCGGACATTAATTTCGCAAACGATGGTTCTTCCGATAAGGCAAAAGAATTTGAATTTTTAACTTTTACCGGCAGTTATGATTTTGCTAATCCTACAAACGAAATTTTCAATATAATTTTGAATGATACAACACTTAGCGCAACTACTTCCTTAGTAGGAAACTCCATTTTCTTACAAATAGTACAGGCATGGGGTGATTTATATAGTATTCCGGGAACTACAAAGAATCAACAAGAGATGATAGATTTGTTTAATGAATTAACTTTTGTCGGTGAGGTTGAGTCTATGAAGCCGCTTTTGGATACAATACGCGGGTACTATACTACTTATTTGAATACAGGGGATAAAACAGTATTCCTTAATGCTCTTCAAGATTTGTCGGGTATATTTTATGCAAACTCTTTTATGACAAGTGCAATGCTTTCTCCGAGGAAAGAGAAGAAGATAACAGAGTTTGGGCACAAGTTTATACAAACAATTTCACCGTTTCCGAAAATGATGAAAATCCTGAATTTAAAAATAGTATTTACGGTATAATAGCGGGTTATGATACAGTTCAAGATGAATCTTTAACATTCGGTGTTGCAGGTTTTTACGGACAGGGAGAACTTAAACAGTTGGATGATAAAGCAAATATTGTTGATGCCGGTTTAAACGTTTACGGAGACTATAAAGTTAATGAAAATATAGATGTTAAAGGTTTGATAGGTTACTCTATGCAAGATTATGATACAACAAGAAAATTAAGATTTAACAAACAGGAAATAACATCTAAGTATGCCACTAACACAATAAGCTTTGATTTGGAAGCGGCATATAAATTCAATCTTGGTGACAAATTTTTATTGAAACCTCTCGTAGGTGCAAATTGTGCTGTTGTTTCAAACGGAGACATTGAAGAAGACGGAGATACAACACAAAGATTAAAAATAGAGAAAGGTACATATTCAAGAGCGGAAGCAAGGGTAGGTGTAGGGTTGCAAGGTATTTCCGATTCACCGTTTAATTGGCACGTATCTGCGGCAATTAAACATATTGTTTCGGGAAGCAAGTTTACAACAAAGAGTTCTTTTGTTGAAGCTCCGGAATATAAATTTGAGATAGAAAGTACGGAAGTTTCCGGTACATCTTTTTCAGGCCTTTTCGGTTGTTCTTATGATATAAATCAAAATATTAATGTTTCTTTGGATGTTAATGCCGATGCGGGAGCTGTATCACAATTCGGCGGGAATATCGGAGCATCTTACAGATGGTAGTTTTTTAAAGATATAAAAGGCCTATGACTAAAAATCATAGGTCTTTTTATTTTAAATTTAGGATAAAAAACATATGATAAAAACAAATGCAATGAGAATATTAGATAAAAGTAATGCGGAATATAAAACTTATTCTTATGACAGTTCTAAAGCAATAAGCGGTACAGAGGTTGCTCAATCGTTAAATCAAAATCCCGCATATGTTTTTAAAACGCTTGTAACGGTTGCAAAATCCAAAAATCATTATGTTTTTTTAGTTCCGGTAGCAAAAGAGCT
>CACWKJ010000122.1 GCA_902761395.1 uncultured Elusimicrobium sp.
ATTAACATTATTTTTGATATCGACATTTGTGGTTCTTATATACATATCAATTATTGTAAACTTAACCGGAATAACTCCTATAAAATATTATCAGTCCAACTCGGTTTCACCGTCAAATGTAAGTAACTTTTTATGGCTTATAATTCTTCTTGTAACATTTATTCTTATAGACAAACATAATAACAACATGACAAGAGATATTACTCTTGAAAACGAATTAATAAAAAAACAAACCATAACCGAAGTTTCGGATTCTTTCGATACACAAAGACAAAAACTTCAGGCACTGGAACTTAATTGGTCGCAAGATACCGTGGAATTGTTGAGAAGCAGCAGACACGATTTGATAAACGAGTTGGAAAAAACCAAAACAGGATTTAACGATTTGTTATCGGAAGTTTATGAAAAAATAGTAAGACCGTACAAAGACGCAATTTTGGAAAATCAAAAAAATACAAGAGAACATATTGAAGAGTTGGGAACAGGGAAACTGTCTAAAAACAACGTTTCTTATATTCAAGAACAAATAGAAAATCAGGTGGAATTTTATAATTTAAAATTAGCTCCGTATATAAAAATTAATTTCGATAAATTTAATAATGATATAAACTCTTTCTATTGTTATACAAACAGATTAATTTTTATTGCAATAAACAATGTTTTGGATAACTCTATATTTGCTTTGCAAAAATTGTTGCTTGACGATAAGTTTGTTGCCAAATTAAATGTCTCATTAAAGTTGTCACAAGATTCAAAAAATTTGATAATATCGATTACGGATAATGCCGGCGGAGTAGATGAACTGAAATTGCAAAAACTCTATAAAGAACAAATTGAAAGTTCCAAGGGTAAAAGACTGGGTGAAGGAACTATACATACAGCTTATTTCGTATCTATATTAAACGGTAAAATAACCGCTGCAAATATTACCGACAAAAATGAGAAGGGATTGAAAACAAATATTTCAATACCCTTATATAAAATTTAAGGAGAACAAATGGAGAAGAAAATTATAGCTTTAACCGATGATGATTCCAATATAAGAAACGCTCTTAAAAGAACCATACTTAAACATTTCGATAATGTTGAAGTAAAACAATTTTCTTCGACACTTGAAATTAAAAAGTTTTTACTTAACAATCCGAACACTATTAATCTTTTAATTTTGGATATTCATTTCGGTGTAGGTGAAACGGGAATAGATATTTTGCCTTTTATAAAACAAACCGCGCCATCAGTACAAGTTATTTTGTTATCGGCAATGGAAAAAACTTACGGAGAATCCGTAACGGAAGTTGCCGGTGATATGATTTTTGATTTTATGTCCAAACCGGTTACGGAAACCGAGTTAATAGTAAAAGTAAAAAAAGCACTTAGAGCTCAAGAAAATTCTTTAAATAAAACCGTTCAGGATTTACAATCGCAAAATACTCTTTTATCTTCCATGTTGGATAACAAACAACAGGCTCAAACCGGTGCGGGAAGAATGTTTGAAGAAGAAATTTTTAATAAAGTATCACAGTTCAATAAAGTTATTTTATCTCCTAAAAAAAATGTTGTTATTTTAGGACAAGAAATAGATGTTATAGCTTTTACAAAACCGCCTTTGCCGTTTGCCGTTTTGATTTTTGAAACAAAATATTTCCCTAATGCCAAACTTATAGGAAGTGCAAACGAAGACACAAAAATTATAATTGACGGAAAAGAAATATTGTCGGAAAAAAGAAGAAACCTTTTTGAACAAACAGATAATCAATTTAAACAAGTAAGCAAAAAAATAGAAAAGATATTGAAAGAAAATAATTTTAATATTCGCGACGAATTTTACAGGCCTTTCATACAAACATTTGCCGTATTTACGGATTCTACCGATATTACGGGACTTGATTTGAAAAACAGTAACAGATATACAAAATTTTTGAAAGCAAAAGAATTGACCGCTGATTTAATAATAAAAACGGTTTTTGCTTCCCCAAAACGAAACGTTACCGAACAAGTAAAAAATTTAATTCTTGAAAATTTAACGAAATAAGAACAAATTGCAAAGCAATTTGTTGGTTATAAGTTTATAAGGTGACAGGGCTATAGGTTAAACGGTAAACAAACAAAAAAACTCTTCGTGTTTTTTACCACAAGAATTTTAGAGGATCTAAACTTACACCATTTTTCTTAACGGTAAAATGCAAGTGCGGTCCTGTAGATCTTCCGGTAGAACCGCTTTTTGCAATAATTTGTCCTGCTCTTACTTTTTGACCTACTCTTACAAGTATTTTAGATAAATGTCCGTAATGAGTTATATATCCGTTCTGGTGATCGATAAAAACGGCTGTTCCGTAATGCCCGACATCGGTACTTGCAACGGTAACAATACCATCAGCTGCGGCACCTACCAAAGTTCCTGTTTTTACCGCAATATCTATTCCACCGTGTTTACTTACTTTACCGGTTACCGGATGTCTTCTTGTTCCGAACGTACTTGAAAGCCTTCCTGCAAGAGGAGACCTAAACAAATCTCTTAAAGCATACTTTTCCTGCATAGATTCATTCAACAAATCAACGGCCGGTTTCCTTCCCGGAATAAAAACATATGGCTCTTTTGTTAAGTCCGTCACTCCGAAATTAGTTTCTTTTAAAATCGATTCTTCTATGTTATATTTTTCTGAAATTGATTCCCAAGTATCAGTCGGACTTACAGGATGGAGATTTCCACCTACTGAAGGCATTAACAATTTTTCGTTTGTGCTGACATTGTAAGTTTTCATTTGAGGATTACAACCGATTACGGTATGAACTGAATAACCATGATGTTTTGCTATTCCCCAAAGGTTTTCTCCTTTTTTTACTTTATGTATAAGGAACTTTACTCCTTTTGTTCTTGTAAGTAAATATGTCATTCTTGCTTTAACATCATCAATAAGTTCCTGTTTTGTATATTGCGGTAAGTTCACTATCATTGCAGACTGTAAATTGGCTTGAGCAATTGCATGAACTTTTGCATTTGCAACAAAATAAATAATAAACAAAAAAACAAAAAAAACAGACCATCTTATAACAATATTTTTCATTATTTTATCTCTCTATGGCAAGTTTGCCTTTTACATTTTTACCGTCAGAAGTTTTTATATAGTAAAAATATATACCGGAAGCAATGTCGTTACCGGCATTATTTTTGGCTTTCCACAAGAATTCATCGGAATTTTCGACCGTTGTTTCAAATACTTTTTCACCTGCAATATTAAATATTTGTATCTCTGATCCCTCATCAATATTTGAAAAATGTATTCCGTCACCGCCATACCTTCCGCCGCTATTAGGTTTATATGGGATAGGATAAACTACAATTTTTTCCGATGGTGTTTCTTTAGATAAATTTTGTGTCATAGCAAAAGATTTTTTCGGCACATACAAATAGCCCAAAAATTCTCCTGTTGAACTATAAAACTTAACATTCTTTGAACTGTTACTTGAATTATATGCACAATAAGTATTTATTCCGTCTTTTTCTAAAACCATATAGCTTGATGCATCGGCTGTATGTGTAAAATCAGGGATTCCATACTTATCAAAGAAATTTATGAAATGGTAAGTAAAACCCATTGAACTTCCTTCTTCCGGTTCAGTTTCTTTATAGGTATCAAATTTCGTTATTGCCTCTGTCGGATCATATAAAGCAACGAGCCTTGCCCAAATATCGTACCAAAATTCCGGGGCAGAGCCGCTTTCTCTCATGGATGCATTATAAAAATCTTCGAGATA
>CACWKJ010000123.1 GCA_902761395.1 uncultured Elusimicrobium sp.
TGTTAAATCATAATAAGCCAAACCTATACCTGTACCTACATACATTGCAAAATGTCTTGTTGTAAGATAGTCGTAAAAAACATTTGCCATACCTGCTCTGACGGTTAAAGTACTTATAAGTCCCAACATTGTTTGTAACATTTCGGAAACTTCCGCTCTTTCCTGATATGAAAGTTCATATCTGAATCTGTTAAGTTGAAGGCCGAAGGCGGCATTTGCCATAAAACCGATGCTTACCATACCTCTTTCATCTCCTTCTTTATCGTAAGTTTCCGTTGACCCCGCGGACAAACAAAGATCTAATTTGGCATACTTGTATAAAGTATCTTTTTCCAATGCGAAAATATTTGTGCTGCAAAAGAGAATAAACAATATTAATAATGCTGTTTTTTTCATTTATTTCTTACCTTCTTCTCTATCGTACTTTATTTTTAAAATAATTTGTGTAAGTGCCAAACAGAATATAACCGCATTTGCTATCAGTACCGGATAAGTGCTTGTTAAAATACCGTAAACTATCCACAAAAAAACACCCGTTGTAAACAGTACAAACATTCCCATAGAAACATCTTTAGCGGATTTTGATTTAACCGTTTTGATTATTTGCGGTAAAAAAGCTATCGTCGTGATAGTTGCAGCTATATATCCTAAAAAATCTATAATTACTTTTTCCATAACATATCCTTTAAATTTACTGCTCTGTAAGTTTTTAAAAGTATTTTGTTGCTTAATGCTTGTTGAGGACAATAAGAAACACACCTTAAACAAAAAACACATTTATTTTTAAATTGCGGAACTTCTTTTATTTCAATGTTTTCCGCAGGACAGAGCATTGCACAAGATCCGCATCCGTTACATTTTGTTTTATCGATTTTAAATTTCATTATCTTTTGTGCAAGTTTGGTTTTCCATAATTTTGTTGTAACAAAACTTGTAACGGAAAATGCTATCGAAGAAAGAATGTTCGGCTTTCTTATATATCCGTTACCGTTAATAATACCTTTTGCATATTCTTCAACTTTTAGTAAATTCTTTTCTATTCTTGCTATGTTTTTGTCATCTTTTAATACAAGCAAAAAATTATTCGGCATTATAAAACCTTTTGCACCGATAATTTTATAATTTTTCTTTTCCAATATTTTTGCAATGTGTGCTATCATTCCGCAGGAAGTGTCACCCATGGATGTAAAAAGGAAAGTTTCTGCTCCGTTACCGTCGGGAAGAGAATCTATCCAAGCTCTTACAAAAGGGAACGTGTTCCAACATGCGGTGGTAAAACCTATACCTATTGTGGAATTTAAGTCTATTTGTTTGGGTTCAACCGATTCCATTTTCAAAACTGTTGAGTTATAAGAATTTTTGTTAAATGTTTCCGAAATTTTGTTTGCAACTATGAAGGTATTCCCCGTACCTGAGAAGACATAAATATTTACGTTTTTATGCATAAAAACTCCAATTTTAGCTAAACGGATTTTTCTTTTAAATTCTAACTTCGTATTTGGCTCAATCGAGTACCAACCGCTACCGCTTTCTTTTATGTACACTTCATTTACCAAATACTTCGTTATAATTTAAAATCTCTAAATCCTTTGAAAGTCAAGTACAAGGTAACCTAAAATCTTAAGGTCTTTAACGACACTAATTATAAATTGTACATTGTAAATTGTAAATTATAAATTGCCTTTCTTGGCTTTTTCAATTGCTATATTTAAAAATAAAATATCACTCGGTTTTATTCCGGGTATTCTGTTAGCCTGTCCCAATGTTAACGGTAAAACTTTTTTTAATTTTTCTTTGGTTTCCGCCGACAAAGTTGAAATAGAATCGTAATCGAAATCTTTCGGTATCTGTTTGTTTTCGTATTTAGCTAACTTTTTTGCCGATTGTTCCTGTATATGAATATAACCTTCATATTTTTTTGTTATTTCAAGTTCTTCATTAACCTTTTCCATAGACCACGGATTAAGTTCTTCATCTGTAGGTAACGGAGCATCGTTTCCTTCATATAAATCTACCAATGTTTGCCTGTATAATGTGAATTTTTTGTACATTGCATCGGAAATTAAACCTATATGATGTCCTAATTCCATAAGTCTTAAATCCGCATTATCGTTTCTTATGCTTAATCTGTATTCTGCTCTTGAGGTGAACATTCTGTAAGGTTCATCGACGTTTTTCGTTACTAAATCATCTATCAAAATACCGATATAGGATTCTTGTCTGTGAAGTATTAAAGGATCTCTTTGCAGGATTTTCAGTGCGGCATTTATTCCTGCAACTATACCTTGTCCTGCGGCTTCTTCATATCCTGTTGTTCCGTTAATTTGCCCCGCAAGGTAAAGATTTTCTATGTTTTTTGTTTCCAAAGTATGTTTTGTTTGTGTTGGCGGAATATAATCGTATTCGATAGCATAACCGTATCTTATTATTTTTACATTCTCCAATCCTTCAATGGAATGCAATATTTCCTGTTGTACTTTTTCCCCTAACCCGGTGAAAAGTCCGTTAATATAAATTTCCTGTGTACTTAAACTTTCCGGTTCCAAAAATAATTGGTGTCTTGTTCTTTCCGGAAATCTTACGATTTTATCTTCTATAGAAGGACAATATCTCGGGCCGTGAGCATTTGCAAGACCGTTATATAAAGAAGATTCTTTTATATTGTCTTTTATTATGTTGTGTGTAGTTTCGTTGGAATATACCAAAAAACACGGAACTTGTTTTTTTGTTTGTTGCCAAACTTTTGTATTTGTAAAATGTGAAAAAGGTGTAGGCGGATTATCTCCCGGTTGCGGAGTCATTTTAGAATAATCTACCGTACTTCCGTTAACTCTCGGCGGAGTACATGTTGTAAATCTTGATATTTCAAGTCCGCAATCTTTTTTCAAAGATTCCGATAAATCGGTGGAAGATGCTTCGCTGAATCTTCCTCCGTTAAAAACCGTTTTACCCACAAAAATTTTACCGTTTAAAAATGTTCCGGTAGTAACAATAACGGCTTGTGCATATATTGTTTCATCTAAATTAGTTTTTACACCCGCAACTTTACCGTTTTCTATTATAAGTTGTGTGGCAGTTGCCTGTAACAAATCCAAATTCTTTTGCGATATTATTGAGTTTTGCATAAATGTGGAATAAAGTTTTTTATCGCATTGAGCTCTCGGAGACCATACGGCAGGTCCTCTTGATTTGTTTAACATTTTGAATTGGATACCGGCCATATCGGTAATCCAACCCATTTCTCCGCCCAAAGCATCAACTTCCCTGACAATTTGACCTTTGGCAATACCGCCGATAGCAGGATTGCAGGGCATATTTGCTATTAAATCTACACTTTGCGTTATTAATAATGTTTTAAGTCCCATTCTTGCCGGTGCAAGAGCAGCTTCGCAACCTGCATTACCGCCGCCGACAACAATAATATCGTATTTGTTCATTTGTTTTTCCTAAAATTTAATTCGATATATTATACAAAAAAATTATATAAATTTTTTTGTGTTTTAGCGAAACGAGTTTTATTTTTAAATTCGGTCGGAAGGATTAACATCTCTTATGAGAGATATTATTACACAATTGTAGTTAAGTTCTTCGTTTTTTTCTATTCCTCTGCCGATAGCTGCCATCGTATTTTTTACTCTGTATATATCTTTTAAAATAGAAGCAACAAACAATGCATGCCTTTTTGATAACTCGATATTTTCTCTTTCCGTAAGTTCCGTGTTTCTAAAACCTTCTAAAATAACAATTGTTTTCTCTTTCCGTAAGTTCCGTGTTTCTAAAACCTTCTAAAATAACAATTGTTTTTGGATGTTTTCTTATTTCTCTTGCAACATTTTCTAATTTTTGTATCCAAGCGGTACTGTATTTTAAATTTATGGTGTTTACTTCTTTTGTTAATATTCTGTCGAATTTTAAAAGATTATTAAATTTTTTCTTGTCTATTATGTTTATTTCATCTTTTTCTAAAGAAGCTCTTGTATCTAACCCTAAAACAGGCGGAATAATAACTTCGTAACTTTTAATTTCCGGAGCTTTGTTTATATCTTTATTCGAAGTTTTAGTATCGGCAATACTAAAACCGCTTATACATAATAAAGAAACAATAATAAGTAAACTTTTTAATTTGTTTTCCATAGATATATTATACAATTTACAATTTATAATTTACAATTCATAATTTCGGAGTGCCTGCGGCACAAATTTTTTATAGATTCCGAATCAAGTTCGGAATGACACTACTTTTTTGTCATTGCGAGGCGACTTTGTCGCCGTGGCAATCTATTTTCTATAGATTACTTCGCTCCGCTCGTAATGACAAACGGAAAGGCAATTTACAATTCATAATTTATAAATTATAATTAAAACAATAATTTAAAGTTTGTACGGAGTATTTTTATGAGTAAAAAATTTATTGTAATAAT
>CACWKJ010000124.1 GCA_902761395.1 uncultured Elusimicrobium sp.
CGGTATGACTGTCTATCTTTCGCCACAATATATCTATATTACATGAAGAAACTATTTCCACGTACTCTTGAGCGAGACTGTTTTTAGGTTTCCATTTACCTGTAGCAAAATATTCTATACCCAAATAATCATAATTTATTCTTATTTTCTTTATATTATTTAGTTCGCACCATTTTAAAACAAGTGTAACCGAATAAAGTTCTCCCCCAAACTGTCTTGTTGATGTATCATCCAACCTTCCGGAAAACTTTTCTATTTCTTTATCACCCAAAAATATTGCCGCACCATATCCTGTTTTACCATCTATATAAGAACCGTCAACAAAAGCTTCATAAATACCGGACTCTTCTTTAAATGTTTTAAATCCGTTAACTTCATCCCAACATTTATTTATAATTTCAACAGATTCTTTATCTTTAATATTTGTTGTAACTAACGAAAAGGATTTTTTTGACGGTTTATAATAAACCCCGATTTTACCCAATTTAATTAATTTATTTTTCAATGATATTTGCAATAAATAATCCCTAAAACAAGTATCATCAAAACTTGCTATAAGTCCATTATCATTTAATATTCTCACAAATCTATTTCCGAAAAATTCCAACTCACTTTTGCACATCGTCATTGTTATTTCTCCAATTTTGCAAAGAAATTTTATCTTATTTTCCACAATTTGTGTAATTGCGGCAATATTCTGACATCTTTTATTTTTATTGTTGCTACAGAATAAAACTTTAAAACTTTTTGATTTGTAATATTATCAAAACTTGCAGGTTGAATAATAAGCGGAATTTTATCTGACACTTTTGAAATGATGTTAACGGCTTTTACAAATTCTTTTTCGGCAGTATTTTCTGTTATAACGGTTTTTACAAAAACTTTATTTTTACATATTTTTAGAAAACCGGTATGTTCTTTAAATAAATCTTTTTTACAAGCAGATTTAAACTTTATATCCATGGATACAACATCACAATGCTTATAAATCTTTTTTATTTGTTGCGGTAAACTTCCGTTGGTTTCAATATATATAGAAAATTTATTTTTCAAATATTTTTGTATTAACTCTAAAATAAAGTCTGCATATATTAACGGTTCCCCGCCGGTAAAAGAAACCGAAGGTTCTTGCCCGTAAAACTTATCTTTATTTTGATTATATGTGTCTGTTATATATTCAAACAATGCTTGTGTTGTAAAATATTTTGAACCAGAATTTATTTTTAAAGATTTTGGTGTATCACAATAATTGCATCTCAAATTACATCCGGAAAATCTCACAAATATCTGCGGTATTCCGGCATATATTCCTTCACCTTGATACGAAAAAAACACCTCATCTATCGGTGCAACAATTAAAGGATTCATAGATTTTTTATTTGAGTGCCGGATCATCTATACCTGCCTCTTTAAAACCTTTGGCTCTTAATTTGCAGGAATCACACTTTCCGCAAGGTTTGTTTTTACCGTTGTAACAGCTCCAAGTTTTTTCATAAGGAACTTTTAGTTTTGTTCCCAACTTTATTATTTGAGCTTTAGAATATTTTTCTATGGGAGCACAAATTTCTATACCATTATTTAATGCTTTCATAACCTGCTGCATGGATTTTAAATATTGCGGGGTACAATCCGGATATGAAGAAAAATCGACTGCATTTATACCCAAAAATATTTTTGTTGCTTTAATCGTTTCCGCATATGAAATCGCATACGACAAAAATATGGTGTTTCTTCCCGGAACATAAGTCGACGGGACAAAACCTTCTTTTATTTGTTTATGTTCCGGAATTTTTTTATTCTTATTTATTAATGAACTTGTGTCCCAAGGGATAGAAGTTTTTACAACATGATAATTTAACTTTAAACTTTTAGCAAACTTTTTGGCATTGTCTACTTCTTTATTATGTTTTTGCCCGTAGTCGAATATTAAACAATGACAATCGTACCCTTTACTCATTGCATAATATAAAACTGTTGTGGAATCAAGACCGCTTGAAAATAATATTATTGCCTTTTGTTTCATAATGTTACCACTGCAGAAGACGTTTCACTTTCCCACACTTCAACTTCACAAACTTTTATATCTTCGGTTTCAAATATTTTCATTTCGTTAAATATAAATGTTGCAATATTTTCCGCCGTAGGATTTATTTTATCGAAAGGAACCGTTTCATTTAAAAATTTATGATCCAATTTTGCCATGATTTTATCAAGATGCTCTTTCATATCGGTAAAGTCGACAAGCATACCTATTTCATCAAGTTTTGTTCCGCAAAGACAAACTCTTACTTTCCAATTATGTCCGTGCAAGTTTTCGCATTTTCCTTTATATCCTCTTAAAGCATGCGCCGATGAAAATGTTTAAATACGGAAAGTTTATATTTCATATTAATCTATCTCCACTTTTTTTACGGTTAATATTTTTTTACCTAAAAATTTACTGCCTATATTTTTGAATTTTTGCGGACCGTCACTGACATAAAATTTATATGCAGCCTTACCGGAAGTTCTCAACAATTTCTTTTCCGTTAGCAATGTTTGTACTGCCAATGCAACAGCATTTGCCGAATCAATAATATTTATTTTATTACCTATAACTTTTTTTATTGTTTCTTTTAATAACGGATAATGAGTACATCCCAAAATTATCGTATCTATTTTCTTGTCAACCAAATTTTTTAAATAAACATTTATAATATCTTCCGTTATTTTACCGTTATTCCACCCTTCTTCAACCAACGGAACAAACAACGGACATGCCTTTGAAAAACAATTTATTTTATTATCATACTTTTTAATTTCTTTTTCATAAGCACTGCTTTTAACAGTTCCTTCCGTACCTATAACACCAACTCTCTTATTTTTTGTATTTTGTGCCGCCATAACAGAACCGGCTTTTATTACACCTATAACCGGAACTTTTATATTTTTTTTCAAATAGTCCAAGCTGAATGCAGAAGCCGTATTACAGGCAATAACAATCATCTTTACATTGTTTTTAACAAGAAACTTGGAAATTTTTGTTGCAAACTCGGTAACTATTTTTTTTGATTTTGAACCGTAAGGAACATGAGCCGTATCTCCGAAGTAAATAAGATTTTCTTTCGGTAACAATTTCGATATGGCAGACATAACTGTAAGTCCGCCGAACCCGGAATCAAATATTCCTATGGCTCTGTTATTTTTTATTTGATTTTCTTGCATAATATTTCTTTACACCTTCATATATTGAATCGGCAGCAGATTTTTGGAAACTGCTCGTATTAAGTTTTGCTTCTTCCGTATAATTACTTATATATGCTGTTTCAACAAGAACAGACGGCATTTGCGTTCCTCTTAAAACATAGAAATTAGCCTGCTTTATTCCTCTGCTCGGTATTTTCAATCTGCCGGAAGCTTCGGCAACAACAAAACTCGATAATTCCGAAGATTCGTTTATATACTCGTTTACAACCAAAGACCACAACATATTCTGTAACACAGTCTTTTTCTCATCCGATTTATCTTCCAATGCAATAACCGAGTTTTCCAAAGTTTCTGTTGAAATAGCTTCTTTATCCGATGCTTTTTCAGATAAGAAATAAATTTCAAATCCTGAAGCTGTTCTGTTTAAATTTGCATTACAATGAACTGAAATAAACAAATCTGCTTTGTTTTTATTTGCAATATTGGCTCTTTCAACCAACGGAATAAAAGTATCATCGTTTCTTGTAAGAATGACTTTATAGTTTGAATC
>CACWKJ010000125.1 GCA_902761395.1 uncultured Elusimicrobium sp.
TGTTTGTTTAAAATGTTTTCTGTTTGTTATTGCCTTATTTATTTTGTTTTCTATACTTTTCTCAGAGTTGTAACCGGAAGCTTCGTATGATGTAACAGGAACTCTGTTACCTTGAAAATCTTCTAATTCTACTCTGTATTTAGTTTCTCCGTTGGAATCTTTTGTTGTAGTTGTCACAGCTCGTTTTACGTTTGAAACAGACACTTTGTTAAAAGGATTACGCATAGTTCTTTTATATATGTTTGCTTGTATTTGTGTTTTAGCAGGAACTATTTCAACCTTGATTGGAGAAAAAAGGATTAAAAAGGGGTAAAAGATTACCAGAAGTATGATGGTTATTAGGATAAAATTTTTTAAGTTTTCCATATACCTATTATATAAAATTATTTAATTTTATGTTTAGCTAAGCGAGTTTTATTTTTTACTTATAATATAACATAACAAAACAGCAGCAAAATCAGGGAAATAAGTTTTTTCATTTAATCGTTAAGCTCCTTACAATTTTTCTGTTTCTTTGCGGACAGCTGTGTTTGTTGTGGCTTTTGTTCACCGTTTTTTTGAAGTTTATCAGATTTTTCCGTCTTAGGTAACAAATAAAGATTAGTATAGATTTTTGTTAGGAAGAACTCTTTTGCGGGCGGCTGTTTTTGTTCACCGCTCTTTTGAGTTTTAACAGATTTTTCCATCTTAGGTAATACATAAAACCAAGCATAAACTTTTGCCAAATGAAACAATAAAAAAATTATTGCTACCGGTATAAATTCAAAAATTAAAACTGAATACGGGTGAGTTGTGTGTACAAAATAAGTTCTTTTTTTTATTGATTCATTTATACTATCTTGCAGTTTTTTTTGAGAATCATAATCATTGGAAAAATCTGATGCAATAACTGTGTATCCGTCAAAACCTTCTAATTCCACACCGTAATCAACTCTTCCTTCATATTCTAATGTTTTCAGTACAGCTTTTTGTAAGTCGGGAATAATTTTATCTCCGTATTGAACCGGATAAAAAAAACTTGTGGTAATACGGGCTTGCATTTTCGTTTCCACAGGGATGATTTCAAGTTTTTTGGTGGAAATTCCTGTAAAAAAAAGCAAGATAATGATTATTAAGAGTAAGGCTAAACATAGTTTTATTACCGATTTCATGAGATTATTATACCATAATTTATATTCCTAATTATAGCAACCTTAAACGGTAACGACAAAAGACGTCACTGCGGGTAAAAGCCGTTACTTACTCTCAAAGGATTTCAAGATTTTAAAAAGACAAATTCGTTCAGCTAAAATCATGCAAAAAGATTACTTAATTATTGAATCATTAATATCTTTATATTTTTCCGGTTTCGGTTCAGCCGGTTGTTGAATACATTCCGGACTTTCTTTAAGTTTTTTTTTTTTATTCTTTCTTTCTTCTCTTTTTATTCTTTCTCTTTTTATTTCGTTTACTTCCACATATATGAAAATTCCAGCAATCAGAACAAGGAATAGTCCCGCAAAAAAAAAGGGAAGATCTCGAAATTGTGTCGTAAAAGGAATTTTGTTTTGTATTGATTCATTTATTTGGTTTGTTAGTTTTCTGTTAGAGAAATATCCTAATACGCTATATGTTGTAATAGGAACTATTTTCCAGTTAGGAGCTTTTAATTCTACCCTATAATTAAAAAAACTAAAAAAAGAACTGTCATGTCTCGTTTTTCTTGTCATTATGGCTTGATATACTTTAGGAACTTCAATATCTGTATCTTTAAATATGGGAATCAGCGGTTTTTTGTGTATACGGGCAATTGTTTCCGATCCTGTAGGATCTATTTCAATTCTTGTAAGTAAAAGTCCTTCATAGATACCAAAACAACCTAATATTAACGTCATAGATGTTATTAGTAGAAATTTTATTCGTTTTTTTATTTTTTTATTTTTGGCCATGCTTTTATTATATAAAATTATTTAAATAAAATAATTTTGGCGAAACGGATTTATCTTTATAAGCTATAACTTCATATTTGTCTTCTTCGAGTACATCTAACTTAAATAAAATTTATAGCGACCTTAATATTTTGGTTATAATTTTACAACTAACTCAATCGAGTATATTTAAATAAAATTTTTCTTTATATCGAAACGAATACTTTGGACTACACTTTTGTATTTTAAAATCTTATGTACCGCTTACGCGTAAAGTACACCGCAACTTTAAAATACTTCAGTTCGTCTCAAACTATTCATTCTTTTTTAACGGCAATGACAAACGGCAAAATCTTAAAATTCTTTGATTACAACCAACGACAAAAGAATTGTCATCCCGTACTTGATACGGGATCTCGTCTTTTTAAGCTGTCATTTTGCCGTTTCCGTTAATTGTACATTGTCTTTCTTCTGTCATTCTGAACTTGATTCAGAATCTATTAAAAATTTGTGCCGTAGGCACTCCGAAATTGTAAATTATAAATTGTAAATTATAAATTGCCTTTTTATTCCATCCCGGCTTTTATCTTCATTATTTTGTTATACGATTCTTCTATTCTGTCTTGTGAAATTTTGCCGTCTTTTACGGCATTAAAAACTATATCATTAAATTCTTTTGCTATATTTTTGTCATTTTTAATATTGTTGCCGAAAAGTAAAATATCGTTACCGGCATTTATTGCCAATATTATACTGTCTTCCAAACTGTAATTTTCGGATATCGCATACATTTGCATATCGTCGGTAATAATAAGGCCTTTAAACCCTGTTTCATTTTTTAAAATGTCGGTTATAACATTTTTAGATAATGTTGCCGGATAATCTTTATCTAAATTTTCGTTATAAATATGTGCAATCATTACGGCATTCAATAATCCTTTATTGTTTAATTCCGTATACGGTTCAATTTCTATTTTGTTCCATGTGGAAGTAACGTCGGTAAAACCTTTATGTGAATCGGCTATTGCACTGCCGTGTCCGGGGAAATGTTTTGCAACGGTCAAAATGTTATATTTGTTGTGTGCTTGTATGTATTGTTGTGCATGTTTTACAACAATTTGAGGATCATCGGAAAAAGAGCGTCCTTTTTTGTATATAATCGGTGATTCTTTGTTTATTGCCAAATCCACACACGGTGCAAAATTTACATTTACACCTAAATTCTTTAAAGTTTTTGCAATTTTTTTAGCTTGATTGTATGTAAGTTTTGTATCGTCTTTTTCACCTAATTGTTTATGTGATAATGTCTCCGCTTTAAATCCCATTGAAGACGGCAACCTTGAAATCTGTCCGCCTTCTTCATCTATGGAAATAAACAGTTTGGACGGGGAAAGTGTTTTTATTTGTTTTATTAATGCTTTTAGCTGTTTCGGAGATTTTATATTTTTTGTTGTATCTTTTTCTTTTGCCAGTATCTTCTTAAAATCTTTTGAAAAAAGTATTACACCGGAAATATTTTCGTTTATTATATCGTTATAAATGGGATTATCTTGTGTAATTTCCGTTCCGTTAAACCCGACAATGAGCATTTGGGATATTTCTTTCCGTAAGGAATTGTCGTCTGCGAAGGAGAGGGAACAAGTTAATAATAATAGTATTAATGTAAATTTTTTCATTTTTTTATTATATAAAAAATTTACATTTTGGCGAAACGAATTTTTCTTTTAAGCTATAACTTTATATTTACCTTCTTCGAGTACCAGCCACTTCGTTTTTCCTTCAGTA
>CACWKJ010000126.1 GCA_902761395.1 uncultured Elusimicrobium sp.
TCTATTTCTTTTTCTTTAAAAGATTTTATCAGTTTTTGCAATTTTCTTGCTTGTCTGCTGGAATAATCTCTTTTTATTTTGTTTACTTCTTTTTCCATTTGAGAACAAATTACTTCTATTTCAGGTTGTAAGGATAATATTGATCCCAACAATTTAATATTTTCTTTATAAAGTTCCTCTTTTTCTATACCGAGAACAAAATTTTTCTTGTTGTTCATAATTGAATAATATTCAGTTCCGCTAAGTTTTCCCGAATCGATTAATCCTTCCAAAACTTTTGTTCCGTTTTTGTTATTATTGAAAGCAGAAAGCCAAGAAGTATCTACGGTGTTAAAAGCACCTTCCAAATAAACATTTTTCAAGTTGTATATATTATCTATATATCCTATTATCGAAGCTATTTTTCTTTGTGTTTCGGCATGACAATGTAAATCTTGTATATTTATGATAATATCTTCACTGTCAAAAAATTTTGCCGATGTTATTTTTCCCAACGATGTAGGTATTATCGGATTATCGAAATTTATATTTTCTATAGCCGGCATACTTGAACCTATTGAAGCAAAAGCAGAATTACCGAATACACCGGTAAAAATAAATGTTACAGAAGTAAAAACGGCAATAAACTTTTTAAAAGGAAGCTTATTTAACATTTTTTTCATATTATTCTCCAAAAGAAAAATCCTGCTTTTATATATGCATAAAAGCAGGATTTATTCTATTTATACTTAAATTTAAAATATTATCATATAATTTTTTTATCGATGCATAAAACAACAATATAATATTGGAAATATAAAAAATTTTGTCGTAAAATATATAAAAACCTGTCGACAGTTTCCCGTAATCATATAACAAATCATTGCAGGTAACAACACTTCCGTTGCTACCATACTGCATTTTTATTGTTTCATTTTGTATTTGTGAACTTATAATAATAAAATCATTAACCTTACAAGGTAAACTTTTATTTTCTTCTTTTTTAGAGTCGGATGTTTTTGTTTTGTCGGCAACTATTTTTGATGTTAAAGAAAAGTTTATTTTTTCTATTTTATTTGCAACAAAAAACACTGCAGAAAAAACATCTTTTTGTATGTCCGAAAAAGTTGATATATCGTTTGTAGTAATATTTGTCAACACAGGAGAAAAAATGCAATTAAAAATTATAAGAAAAGATACAACCAATCCGATAACTTTGATTGCTATTTCGGATAAAACAAACACACTGATGTTTTCTAATTTTCCTATCATAATAACACCTAAGGAAAGTATAGGTTATTTTAATATTTTGTCAATAATTTTATATATATAATATATTATATATATAAACTGTCTAAAAGGCAATGTATAATATATGGTTTACAATGTATACAACAAATGTAAAAAACAGGAAGAAAAATCTTCCTGTTTTTTATATTAATATCACTTTTTTCTAGATGTTTATTTTGTAAAATCGAACTCAAAGTTGCCAATACGGACGGTGTCACCAACCTTGCATCCTTTTTCTTCCAATGCAAGTTCCACGCCCATTTTTTTCAATATATTTTGAAATCTTCTTAAGGCATCTTCTTCATTGAATTTTGTCATTTCGGCTAAAACTTCAATTTTTTTACCGGAAATGACGTAAACTCCGTCTTCGTCTATATCTATTTTAAAGTCAGGTTCATATATGTATTTTTTTACCGGAATTGATTTTATGTCTTCTTCTTTTACAGGCAATTCCACCAATTTTGCTATAGTTTCCAATAGTTTATCTATACCTTCTTTTGTCATATTGGATATGGCAAAAATCTTTTTATTTTTAATATTTTTTTTGAATTTTTTTATGGTTTGCTCACAATCTCCCGAATCAATTTTATTTAATGCTATAACCATGTGTTTTTTAGACAAATATTTTGAATATTTTTTTAGTTCATTGTTCAATATTTTGTATACTTCGTAAGGATCTCTACCGTCAAAACCGCTAACATCTATCATATACAAAAGAACTTTAGTTCTTTTTATGTGTCTTAAAAATTCAAGTCCCAAACCTTTACCGGAACTTGCGCCTTCAATTATTCCGGGAATATCGGCAATGACTATTTGTTTATCGTGTAACGAAACTACACCTAAATTAGGTTCAAGTGTTGTAAACGGGTAGTCTGCAATTTTAGGTCTTGCGGAACTTACTACAGACAAAAAAGTGGATTTTCCCGCATTAGGGAAACCAACCAAACCAACATCTGCAATAAGTCTAAGTTCAAGTTCGATTTCCGCAGTTTCACCCGGTTCACCTTTTTCGGCAATTCTTGGAACTGTATGCCTTTGAGTTTTAAAAGAAGAGTTTCCTCTACCACCTCTGCCGCCTTTAGCAACCAACACTCTTTGTCCTGCTTCTTTTAAATCCGCAAACAATTCTTTGTTTTTGTATATCAATGTTCCTAACGGAACTTTTATTACTAAATCTTGTCCGTATTTACCAAACTTGTTTGAACTTTCACCGCGACTGCCGTTTTCGGCAAAAAATTTTGGTCTGTAAGAAAGATCCAACAGTGTAGACTTTTTTATATCCGTTTCGATATAAATATCCCCGCCTTTACCGCCGTTACCGCCATCAGGTCCGCCAAGCGGCACAAACTTTTCCCTTCTAAAAGAAATACAGCCGTCGCCACCGCGACCGGCTGTAATAAATATTTTTGCTTTATCTATAAACATTTTATCCTTAGTTTGCAGAAGGTTCTACATTAACAAAACATCTGTCTCCTGCTCTTCTAATAAATTTTACAGTTCCTGCAACTTTTGCAAACAAAGTGTTATCTTTTCCCATACCGACATTTGTTCCGGGGTGATATTTTGTTCCTCTTTGTCTAACAATTATTGCACCTGCTTGTGCAAACTGATCGCCATATATTTTTACGCCTAATCTTTTACCTTGTGAATCTCTACCGTTACTGGTAGAACCTTGTCCTTTTACATGTGCCATTTTCTTCTTCTCCTAAAACTCTTATGCCTTAATATCAACTACTTCTATTTCTGTTACATACTGTCTGTGTCCTTGCATTTTTGTGTAACCTGTTTTAGCTTTTTTCTTAAATACAAGAACTTTAGGCAATCTTTTTTGTGCAACAACTTTTGCTGTTACCTTTGCGCCTTCAACTGTAGGTTTTCCTACTGTTGCTTTGTCACCGTCTGCTATCATTAAAACTTGATCCAAAACAACTTCTTTACCAACTTCTGCTTCGTCAAGTTTTTCAATAACAACATTCATTCCTTTTTCTACTTTATACTGCTTTCCACCTGTCATTACTATTGCATACATTTTAAATTACTCCCATTGACTTACATCTTTATAATCTGTATAATTTACAAAAATAAAATAAATATGTCAAGATATTTTTAATCTTAACACTTTTGACTTATTATTTTAGCAAATTAAGATATTTTTTAAAAGTACCTTAAATTTATATATGTATGTGAGGAATACTATGTACATTTCAAAAAGACTTCAATCAATAAAACCATCGCCGACATTGGCTATAGATGCAAAAGCAAAAGCATTAAAAGCAAAAGGTGTAGATATAATAAGTTTTGGAACCGGTGAACCTGATTTCGATACACCGCAAAATATAAAAGATGCAGCAATAAAAGCAATAAATAGCGGATTTACAAAGTATTGTCCCGTACCCGGAACTCCTGATTTAAAA
>CACWKJ010000127.1 GCA_902761395.1 uncultured Elusimicrobium sp.
GGGAAAGCTTTTGTCGCGGAATTTTTGGAATACATTGAATTGATATCTCTTATCCTGTCTCTGAAAAGTGTTGCAGATTCAAAATCCAAATTGTCGGCGGCTTCTTTCATTTGTTTTTCCAACGATCTTAAAATACTGTCGATATTTTTTGTCGTTATATATTTTTCGTCTGCTTCTTCCGATAATACCATCAACTTCTCATCTTTAACTTTTTCCTGGAACTCTTCCAAATTGGCAATTGCTTTAATAATTGTTTTTGGAGTTATTTTATGAATTTTATTATATTCAAGTTGCTTATTTCTTCTTCTTTGCATTTCCGTTAAAGCTCTGTCCATAGAACCTGTAATTTTGTCCGCATAGAAAATTACTCTGCCGTCAACGTTTCTTGCCGCTCTACCGCAGGTTTGTATCAATGTCTGTTCCGATCTTAAAAATCCTTCTTTATCCGCATCCAAAATTACTACAAGTGTTACTTCGGGTAAATCCAACCCTTCTCTTAAAAGGTTTATACCTACAAGAATATCGAATTTACCTAACCTTAAATCTCTTATAATTTCTATTCTTTTTAAAGATTCTATTTCCGAATGCATATATTCCACACGAAAACCCTGATCTTTTAAGTATGCTGTTAAATCTTCCGACATTCTTTTGGTTAATGTGGTTATAAGAACTCTTTGTTTTTTAGCTACAACTTTTTTTATTTCTTTTATCATATCCTGAATTTGACCGTCTATCGGACGAATAATTATTTCGGGATCTACAAGACCGGTAGGTCTTATAACAAGCTCTACTATATCGTTTTTACATTTATCCAATTCATACTTTCCCGGAGTTGCCGATACCATAACACTTTGTTTTATTATAGATTCAAATTCGTTAAATTTTAAAGGCCTGTTATCGAGTGCGGAAGGTAACCTGAACCCGAAATTTATAAGAGTTTGTTTTCTGCTTCTGTCACCTTCGTACATTCCTCTGATTTGCGGTAATGTAATGTGAGATTCGTCCGCTATTAACAAAAAGTCGGAAGTGTCCGGGTTGGATAAGAAATAATCGATTAAAGTTGTAGGTCTTGAACCGGCAGGCCTTAATGCAAGGTGCCTTGAATAGTTTTCCACTCCGTTACAAAATCCTGTTTCCTGCAACATTTCCATATCGTATTTTGTTCTTTGTAACAATCTTTGTGCTTCAAGAAGTTTTCCTTCCGATTTTAAAACCGCGACTCTGTCGTTAAGTTCCGCTTCAATGTTCTTTAAAGCAATTTTAAGTTTATCGTTACTTGTAACAAAATGTTTTGCCGGATATATATAACAAACTTCTTTCTTGTTTAAAATCTTACCGGATATCGGGTCAAATTCTTTTATTTCTTCTATTTCGTCACCGAAAAATTCCACTTTTATCGCCGTTTCCAAATATGCGGGGAAAATTTCCACGGTGTCACCTTTAACTTTGAATTTTCCTCTGAAAAAATCTATTTCGTTCCTTTCGTAATGTATGGAAATAAGTTCTCTTAACAAGTTATCTATAGGAATTTTTTGTCCCACCGATATTTTTACACACATGTTTTGATAATCTTCCGGAGCACCAAGATTATATATACTCGATACCGATGCAACAACTATAACGTCGTTTCTTTCAAGAATGGATGTTGTTGCTTTTAATCTTAACCTGTCGATATGATCGTTTACGGAAGAATCTTTTTCTATATAAGTATCTGTTGCGGGAATATATGCTTCCGGTTGATAATAATCGTAGTAAGAAATAAAATATTCCACCGCATTGTTCGGAAAAAAAGATTTAAATTCTGAATATAACTGCGCGGCAAGAATTTTGTTGGGGGAAATTATAAGTGCCGGTCTCTGCAACTTTTCTATTAAGTTTGCCATAACGAACGTTTTACCGGAACCGGTAACACCCAACAACACTTGAGAGTTTTTACCGCTCTTAAGGTTGTTATAAAGTTTATCTATTGCCATCGGTTGTTCACCGGACGGCTTAAAGTTTGATACCAACTGAAATTTATTTTTCATTGTTGAAAAAAACTAAATGTCTTTTATAATGAATTTAACCAAGAAATTATTTTGTTCTTAACTTGTTCGTTGTAACTTGAATCCAAGTTGTTAAAAGCTTCACCTTTTAAAATATTTGCATTTTTAGCTTTTGCTTTAAAATCTTCAAAATATGTTCCGTAGTTGCTGCCTTGTGTTGAGAAAGGAACCACATTTTTATTTTGGAAATCAAACTCTTTCAAAAATTCAAGTACAACAGGTGCTGCTGTATACCACCATATAGGAGAACCTACAAAAATTGTGTCGTATTCTTCAATGTTAGGAAAATCATTTACTATTTCCGGATAATTGCCGGAAGATATTTGTTTCTTGGAAGTCAAATATAAAGATGGTCCTTGAGTTATTTCTTCTTTCGGTTTAATTTCATATGTATCCGCATTTGTAAGTGATTGTATTTGTAAAGCAATATCTTTAGTGTGTCCCGTTAAAGAATAATAAACAACAAGTGTTTTACCTAAATTTGCTGTCAACTCAACATTATTTGAATATTTAGCCATTTCCGCTTTATTTCTGTTTGATACTTTATGTAAATGTATCAACGTCGAAATTCCCGCAACTATTGCTATTATCAGTATTATGTACAATGCTATTTTCATAATTTAAAATTCTCCTTTCAAAAATTTTTAAAATTATATCATATTTTTTTATAAATAAATTTTGTAAAATATCAAAATATAAACAATTGTAGGGGGAAAAATGAAAGTTTTACTTATTAACGGAAGTTGTAACAAAAACGGTTGCACGTTTAGAGCATTAACGGAAATAGAAAATATATTAAAAAAAGAGAAAGTCGAAACCGAAATAATTCAGTTGGGCTCTAATCCCGTAAGAGATTGTATAGGTTGTCGCGAATGTGCTCAAAACGGTAATAAATGTGTATTTAATGACGATATAGTTAACGAAATTATTGAAAAAGCTAAAACATCCGACGGATTTATTTTCGGTTCTCCCGTTTATTATGCACATCCTTCGGGAAGACTTCTTTGTGTATTAGACAGAGTCTTTTATGCCGGCGGAAAATTTTTGGCATATAAGCCCGGTGCTGCTGTTGTATCCGCAAGAAGAGCGGGAACTACGGCCGCAATAGATGTAATAAATAAATATTTTACAATAAACAATATGCCGGTAGTGTCTTCTCAGTATTGGAACATGGTTCACGGAACAAAAGCCGAAGATGTTGAAAAAGATTTGGAAGGTCTCAATGTAATGCAAAATATAGCAAAAAATATGGTATGGCTTTTAAATTCAATAAAACAAAATGTACATCCTGAACCGGAACCAAAACCGATGACAAATTTTATAAGATAAAATTCTTGACATTAGAGCAACTCTAATGTGTAAAATTATCGGAAATATAAAACGAGGTTATATTTCTTATGAAAAAAGTAAAAAAAGAAACACAGTTGGATAAAACTCCTAAATACACCGTAAAAGAAGTTGCTCAAATAATGAAAATATCCGCTCATACTGTTAGGTATTACGACAACGAAGGACTTATTCCGTTTGTTTCAAGAACTCAAAGTAATGCGAGAATGTTTTCCGAACACGATTTATCCTGGATTAGAACGGTTCACTGCTTAAGAGCAACAAAC
>CACWKJ010000128.1 GCA_902761395.1 uncultured Elusimicrobium sp.
GCTGTTGATAATATAGATAAAGGCGATAAACTTGAAATAGATTTAGCAAAAGGCGAAATAAAAAATGTAACAAAAAAACAAACATATAAAGCTCAACCTTTTCCGGAATTTATGCAGAAATTAATAAAAGCCGGCGGTTTGCTTTCCTACATTAAGGGAGGAAAATAAAAATGTCTAAAACTTATAAAATTGCTCTTATTCCCGGTGACGGAACAGGTCCTGAAGTAATAGCAGAAGGTGTGAAAGTTATAAATGCCGTTGCAGCTAAAACAGGTGCAAAATTTGAATTTACAAATTTTGATTTAGGCGGAGAAAGATATAAAAGAACAGGTGAAATTTTACCTGACAGTTGTGTTGAAGAATTTAAAAAATTTGATGCAATGTATCTCGGAGCAATAGGTCATCCGGATGTTAAACCCGGAATACTTGAAAAAGGTATATTGTTAAGATTGAGATTTGAACTTGACCAATATATAAACTTAAGACCGGTAAAACTTTTTGAAGGTGTAGATTGTCCTTTAAAAAATAAAGAGCCGAAAGATATAGATTTTGTAGTAGTTAGAGAAAACACCGAAGGTCTTTATTTGGGAGCAGGCGGTTTCTTGAAAAAAGATACTCCTTACGAAGTTGCAACACAAGAATCTATCAATACAAGATTCGGTGTAGACAGATGTTTGAAATATGCTTTTGAATTAACCAAAAAAAGAAACAAAGATAAAAAACTTACATTGTGCGGAAAAACGAATGTTTTAACATTTGCATCCAATTTGTGGGAAAGAGCTTTCAGAGCAATGGGTGCAAAAAGTTATCCTGATATAGCATTAAACTATGTAAATGTTGATGCAGTATGTATGTGGATGATAAAAAATCCCGAATGGTTTGATGTTATAGTTACAGATAATTTGTTCGGCGATATAATTACGGATTTGGCAGCAATGATTCAAGGCGGTATCGGTATTTCCGCAGGCGGAAACATTAATCCCGAAGGTGTGTCCATGTTTGAACCTATGGGCGGATCCGCACCTAAATATACGGGACAAAATGTTATAAATCCGTTGGCGGCAATTAGTGCAGGTGCTATGATGCTTGAAACATTAGGCCTTGAAAAAGAAGCTAAAATGGTAGAAAATTCCATGGCAAAATCTTTGGCAAGCGGAAAGATAAAATCGTTGGCGGCCGGGAAGATGGGAATGGGAACTACTGAAGTCGGAGATCTTATAGCTAACAATTTGTAATATAGCGATTTCTTATTTCTGCCTACAACTTTGTATTTGCAAAACTCGAGTACCGCAAAGAGTACACTTCGTTTTACAAATACTTCGTTTCGGCAAAGAACTAAGAAATCTTCTAACAGCGTATAATTTTTGTAAAATAAAATTTTCAAAGACCTTAAAACTTGAGGTCACATATGAATAGGAGAGAATTATTATGAAGAAGTACAAAGTTGCAGTGGTAGGTGCTACCGGAGTAGTAGGTAACGAAATGATAAAAATGTTGGAAAATAGAAATTTTCCGGTAGAATCGATAAAACTTTTGGCATCACAAAGAAGTGTAGGTAAAAAATTAAAATTTAAAGGACAAGATATACCTGTAGAACTTTTAACACATGACAGCGGTAAAGGTTTGGATTTGGCATTGTTCAGCGCGGGCGGAGGAACATCAAAAGAGTTTGCACCTTCATTTGCAAAAGCAGGTTGTTTTGTTGTAGATAATTCAAGTGCTTGGAGAATGGATGACAATTGTCCGTTAGTAGTTCCTGAAGTTAATCCTAACGATTTATCTAAAGATAAAAAAATCATTGCTAACCCTAACTGTTCAACGATTCAAATGGTTGTAGCATTAAAACCGTTACACGATTATGCAAAAATTAAAAGAGTTGTTGTTTCTACATATCAGGCTGTTTCAGGGGCAGGTTCAAAAGGTATTCACGATTTGGATAACCAGACAAAAGCTTTAGGTAAAGGTGAACCTTTGCCTCCTTTTGAAAAGTTTCCTTACCAAATAGCTTACAATGTTCTTCCTCATATAGATGTTTTTGAAGAAAACGGATATACAAAAGAAGAAATGAAAATGACAAACGAAACAATGAAAATTATGGGTGACAGAAGTATAAAAGTAAGTGCAACTTGTGTAAGAGTTCCTGTTTTAAGAGCTCACAGTGAATCCGTATGGATTGAAACAGAAAAAGAATTAACACCTGAAAAAGCAAGAGAACTTTTGTCTGCTGCAAAAGGTGTGGAAGTTATAGATAATCCTGCAGAAAATAAATATCCTATGCCGTTATTTGCACAAAACCAACAAAAAACATTTGTCGGCAGAATAAGAAAAGATATTTCTTGTGACAAAGGTTTAACATTTTGGGTAGTATCCGATAACTTGTTAAAAGGTGCTGCACTTAATGCCGTAGAAGTTGCGGAAATGTTGGTTTCTAAAGGTATTTTATAATATAAAAAACAAACGAAAAAAACATAAAAGACTTGCCTGAAAAAGGCAGGTCTTTTTTTTGCTGTAAAAAGTCGTTGCAATTGTTGATTTTTTGTATTATAATAGTATCAAGCAGTAGTGGGCTTATTTTGTTAGAGAAGAATACAGGAGGAACAAATTGAATATAATAAAAACCAAAAAGGGATTCACTCTCATCGAGTTGATAATAGTGATAGTGATAATAGGTATATTGTCAACAGTATCTGTTCCTATATACAGGAAATATATTGCTGAAGCTGCCATGACTGAAGGTTATACATTGATTGGTGCGATAGCAAGAGCCGAAGTAATATATGCAAATACAAAAGGTGGTGGAAAGTTTATTAAATATTTTAATACCAATTCTTATAGTCAGTACAACAGAGAAATAGGAATTCCGACGTATAGTGGTCAGTATAAATATTTTTGTAATGTATATGTGGGTAGTGCTAATTATGATACTTCAAAATGTACGGATGCTATAACCCTTTGTGCATGCGGTTATTCCGATGGTTTAGGTTATGATGGTTGTTATGAACCAATGGCTGTTTATACCACAGTGTATTCCGACGGGCACATAAATGATCTCCAAGAATGCTATTATGAATATTAATTAGCATTGGTGTTTGTATGAAAAAATTCTTAATAAACGGAGAAAAAAATGGATAACTATAGAAAAAAAACAGGATTTACCTTAGTAGAATTGGTAATAGTGATAGTGATAGCGGGAATATTGTCGGTAATATCCGTGCCGATATACAGGGGATATGTGGAGAAAGCAATAATGGCAGAAGGACAAATGTTATTGAGTTCAATAGGGAAAGCGGAACTTGCATACCATCTTCAACATAAAAGGTTTTTGCCGGTAGATAAGACCGATCACAGTACGGAATTGAATGTTGATTCCAGAGGCGGAAAGTTTTTTAATAAGTTTTATGCAACCCTTTCGGGTTCTGTTGTGACCGGTATGCCTGAAACTATAGCTGCAGAGAAAAATACGTTATTATCAAACTCTTCGGTAGAAAAGGTTAATTATAATTACGATCCAAGATATGCAGTGTATATAGAAGTTTATGGTAAATATAAGAACAGAGATTTAATGTTATCCGCAACACAGTATGCCAGTGGTACTTTGAATATAG
>CACWKJ010000129.1 GCA_902761395.1 uncultured Elusimicrobium sp.
ATTATATTAGCCATAAAAACCTCTTTGACTTTGGATTTAAATTCAATAGTAGATTTTATAACATTTATAACTAAAAATCAAAAATTTTGCAAAGCAATTCTTTTGGGATGCATACATATTGTTGATACTTATGACTTTTGTTGACAACAATAACTTTTTATGTTAGATTTTAAGCACATTATTATTTACGAGAAAACAATGATTATACCTGTAAATTTTGTAGAAATAGAAAATATTAAAGCAAAACCGGAAACAGTTAAAGAATTGTTTCATTTATGGAAAACAGTCGCGAAAGAACCGATATCAAAAAGAGTTCAACATTATAAAGATGTGTTTATAAAAGGAAACGATGAAGCAATTTTTGCAGAACTTGCATTTTGTATTTTTACCCCTCAATCCAAAGCATTATCTTGTTGGAAAGCAATAAATATTTTAAATGATAAGAAACTTTTATTTACAGCTTCGGCTCAAGAAATATCAAAAAGCATAAGTAATGTAAGATTTCAAAATAATAAAGCAAGCTTTTTGGTTCAGGCAAGAAAACAGTTTACTTCCAACGGAAAACTCAACATAAAAAAATTCTTAAAATCTTTTGATAATCCGACAACTTTAAGAAAATGGATTATAGATAATATCAAAGGTATCGGTTACAAAGAAGCGGGACATTTTTTAAGGAATATCGGATTAGGTCTTGATTTGGCAATTTTAGACAGACACATTTTAAGAAACTTGAAATTTTATAATGCAATAGACGAAATTCCTTCAACTTTAACGCCTAAAATTTATTTAGAGACAGAACAAAAAATGATAAAATTTTGTAACGATATAAAAATACCGATGTCACATATGGATTTACTTATGTGGGCCATGCAGACAGGCGGAATATTTAAATAATTAGTAATTAGAAATTAGCAATTAGTAATCAACAAAAAAAGGAAGAAAATTTTATCTTCCTTTTTTATTAAACTATAAATTTTTAGATCTAAGTTATTAATTATTTTTGTATAAATGTCGGAGCGTTTTTCGGAGTTAAACCTTTCTTTACTTTATGATAGTAATCGTAAGTCATTGTAGGGTTATCGCTTAATACTTCACAATTTATTACTTTACATAAAAATACTGTATGTGTTTCAGTTTCAAACTGTGAAATGATTTCCGTTTCAAAATATGAATTTACAAATTGAGTTACTATAGGTACCCCGTTCTCATTTGTTTTATATTCTACACCTTCAAATTTATTAAAATCTCTTGAACTTCTAAAGCCGAACTTTCCTATAAATTCAAAACTTGCTTCTTCGGTTATTGCAGATATAACTGCTTTTTTGCTGTTGGATAATAAAGAGTGAGTATTATTTTGTTTTGAAATGCTTATTGCTATAGTCGCGGGATTAGAGTTTATTTGGAAAACTGTGTTTGCTATTTGCCCGCCGATTTTTCCGTCAAAAGCAGATGTAATAATAAACATTCCGTAAGGTATCTTTGTTAATGCCAATGTATTCATTTTATTTCTCCTTAACTTTTAATTTTTTGCCATTATGCCAATTGCTAATTTCTAATTGTCGTTTAAATGTCTCTATATTGAAGTGTGACTGTTCCGGGTCCCAACAATGTTTCCAAATCTTTTATACATTCGTCACTGTATTTTACCGTATATTCGGTTTCTATGGTATAATCCTCCGTTTTATAATCTTTAATTTCCAAATATACTTTAGATTTCCCGGGATATTTTTCAATTGTTTTTAAAATTTTGTCGGACATTGCATCATCTAAAGCAACAGCCGAAACTTGTATTCTTAACGAGCCCAAAAACGGCGGAAATTTTTTCTTTGCTTCTTCCATGGAATAAAATTCTTCTATTGAAAGTTTAGGTTTACCTTTATCGTGCAACACTTTACCTTTAACAACAACTATCATCTTTTCCTGCAACTTATCACTTATCTTTTCGTACAATTTATGGAACACTATACAATCCAAATAACCGTACATATCTTCAACTCTGAATGTTGCATATGTTTTTGTTTTGTCACTCTTTGCCGTTAAATGTTTTAAAGATGTTATCATTCCCGCAACTCTTATAATTTTTGCTGTTTCAAAAGTTGTGTTTTCGGGCGGAACGGGAACTGTATCAAGTCTGTACATTGAAAAAGCTATCATATCTCTTTTATATTTTTCCAACGGATGTCCGGATAGATAAAAATCCAACACCTCTTTTTCATATTCCAATGCTACGGTTTCATCCAAAGGAGGAATTTTTTTGTCCATTACACTAACGGTAGCCGTAGATATTTCTTCACTGCCGAACAAAAATCCCTGACTGTCGTTTTGCTCTTTTTTTGTTTTAATTGCCTGTTGCAATGTTGCTTCTATATTATCAAGTATTTTTGCTCTGACTTCCAACTTGTTTTTACCGAAACAATCAAAAACGCCTGCTTTACAAAGGCATTCTATTGCTCTTTTGTTTACCGCTGATAAATCTATTTTCGATAAAAAGTCTTCAAAAGATTCAAACTTACCAAACTTTTCTCTTGCTTCAACTATATTTTGTGCCGCACCTTCACCGACATTTTTTATGGCAAGAAGGCCGAATCTTATATTTTTTCCTTCAACCGAAAATTCGCTTTGTGAATATCTTATATCAGGCGGTAAAGTTTTTATACCGAACTGTTTAACATCATCAATATATTCAATTATTTTGCTGTCTGCCGATTTACCTATTTCATTATTCATACATGCTGTCATGTATTCAAGTGTATAATGAGCTTTCAAATATGCGGTTCTGTATGTAACATAAGCATAAGCTGCGGAATGCGACTTATTAAAGCCGTACCCTGCAAAAGTTACCATGTTATCGTAAATTTTATTTGTTATTGAAGGATCTATGCCTTTAGCTTGGCCGCCTGCAACAAATTTTTCTCTTGCAGCCTGCATTTTATCTATGAGTTTTTTACCCATAGCTTTTCTTAAACCGTCTGCCTGACCTGCCGTAAAACCGCCTATGGCCATAGCCATTTGCATAACTTGTTCCTGATACAAAATAACTCCGTAAGTGTTTTTAAGTATAGGTTCCTGCAAAGGATGATCATAAGTAACTTTTCTTCTGCCGTGTTTACAATCAACGAAAACATCAAGCATACCCGCACCTATAGGTCCGGGACGATAAAGAGCATTTAAAGCGGTTACATCTTCTATACTGGTCGGTTTCATTCTTCTAACCAAATCTTTCATACCTTCCGATTCAAGCTGGAATATACCGAATGTTTTTGCTTCCTGTAAAAGTTTAAATGTTTTTTTATCTTCAAGAGAAATTTTTTCCAAATCAAAATCAGGTTCTTTTTTCTTTATAAGTTTTACCGCTTCATTTATAATTGTTAAGTTTTGAATTCCCAAAAAGTCAACTTTTAAAAGTCCTAAAACCGGTAAAGTTCTACCGTCGTACTGTGTAGTTATAACATTCTTTTTACCTATAGCAAGAGGTGAAAAATGTCTTACATCTTCCGGTGCAACATTCAAGCCCGCGGCATGAACTCCGGTATGTCTTTTTGTTCCTTCAAGCTTTGAAGATATTTTTAT
>CACWKJ010000130.1 GCA_902761395.1 uncultured Elusimicrobium sp.
TGTAACGTATACAGGAACGGATGCAAATGATGTGAAGATAGAAGAGACAGTACCTGTAGAGAAATTCTTCAAAGAAGAAGGATTCAGTGGTTTGATATTGACGTCGAAAGGAGAAAAAGAAGTAACATACATAGATAGCGGAGTAAAGGGAGTTGTAAGTGAAATGTTCAAGAGAGCAAAATCGAATAAATACGGAGACGGTAAAGAGATGTTAGAGAAGATAATAGACGGAGTAACAGCACCGGGTGAACTGAATAAGGCATTGAAGTATGTATTATCGATATGGGACAAAGATGCAACAGCTATGATGGAGTATATAGGATTAAAGGAAAAAGATTTAGGTGATAAAGAAGCGATAATACAAAATGCAACAAGAAAGATAACAGAAGCAATAGCATTAGGAAAAGAAGGTAAGTTAAGTGAAGCAGAAGTGAAAGTGGAAATAGAATTAGTAACTACATTGAGAGATTTGTTGATAACGGCAGGAACAGATAAGAAATGGTTATCAAATGCAAGTGAAGAAGAGATAATGTCTAGATTGATAGTAAGTAAGGCAGTAAATCAGAATGTGATAGTAAATATGTTTGACAAAGCATTGGATCCATCGGTATCCGGCTCAAGTAAGGATGATTTTGTGATAGATGTTAAGAAGTTACAATCTACTATAGTAGATAAGAATTTGAAGTTTGCAAAAGATGCAAAGATAGAAGACGTAATGGAATTGCTGGCCGGAGCAGATAAGAAATATATGACACCGATGATGAACTTCAGCTTGAGAAATATTCATGCGGTAGCTGCGGCAGCATAATCGGGAAAATATCAATAACAAAAAAGGCAGATGAAAAAAATCATCTGCCTTTTTTAATTGTAAAATAATATAATAAGAGTATGATAAAAAATATAATAAACAAAATTTTAATTGAAGAATATAAATTTAAATATATAATATTCTCGATATTGTCGGGTATATTACTTGCGTTATCATTTCAAAACTTCAATTTATTTTTTTTGGCATGGATAGCTTTTATTCCATTAATATATTGCATATATAAGAGCAGTTTGATATATTCCGGATTATGTGGGGTTGTTTCCGGAATAGCATATTCGGCAATTGCATTTAATTGGATGTATGTTTTTATGTTAGTCAATACAAAATCAGTTAAAGCAGCGTTGATAGTAGCAATATTGTTTTGGCTTTATCAAACTATATATTTTGTTTTGTGGTCACTAATTATTAATATCGTTAAGAGTTATAAAAAAATAATAATTGCTATATTTGCTGCTGGTTTGTGGATAGTTTTTGAGTATATAAAAAATTATTTTTTAAGCGGTTTTCCAATAAATTTGTTGGGTTATTCACAAGGTTCTTTTACACAGATAATACAAATTGCAGATGTTTCTGGTGTATACGGAATTTCTTTTATAATAATAGTAATAAATTTCTTATTATTTTATTGTCTTTATAACAAAAATAAAAAATTTTTAGTTGTGGCAGTATCAATATTTTTTGCTATGCTTATATATGGTTTTGTAAGAATAAATCAAATATCAAAAATAAATAATAAAGATGAAATAAAAATAGGAGTTGTTCAACCTAATATTGCTCAGGAAAAGAAATGGCGAAAAAGTTTAAAAGATGAAATAATAAACACAATATATACTACGGCACAATTTTTTAAAGACAAAAACTGCGATGTAATTTTGTATCCGGAAACATTGTTGCCCAGAATGTTAGAACAAGTTGAAGAAATCCAAACTTTAGTTAAAAGTATTTCCGAGTATTCCGATTTAAGTTTAATAGGCGGCAAAACAGTTGAAAATAAAAATTTATATAATGCAATATTTCTTATATCGCAAGACGGAAGTATTGTTGATAAATATAAGAAAAAACATCTCGTTTTATTCGGGGAATATGTTCCTTTTGAAAATTTTCTTGTTAAACTTTTGGAAAAAGTAAATTTAACCGATAATTTTTCCGAAGAGGTTGAACTGAGAGTTTTTAAATTCGATAAATATACTTTAGGAATAAATATTTGTTCGGAAAATTATTATCCGTATTTATCTAGAGAGTTGGTTTTGAAAGGTGCAACTTTATTAACAACTCATTCAAATGATGCTTGGTGTGACGGCCTTTCATATCCGTATCAACATTTTGTTTTAAATATTTTTAGAGCAGTAGAAAACAGGAAATATGTCGTTGTTGCATCAAATACAGGAATATCGGGAGTAATTGCATCCACGGGGAAAATTATAAGACAAACAAAAAACCAGGAACAGATTTGTCTTGAAGAAACAGTCTATCCCAATAATTACATAACAATATATGATAAAATCGGTGATTTGTTTGTATATTTGTGTATGGTATATATTATTTTAATTTTATTGATTTATGGAATATTTAAAATAAATAGAAAAATTAAATTTTGTTAGTAACTTCTTGTCTCTTTTTTTCTATTTTTAAAATAACAACAAATGTAACTATATTTATAAACAATAAAACACAAGCTGTTGTTATTCCGACTATAACATTTAAAAATATAGATAAAATTATTCCGATAATAATATCAAGTACAAATAATATGTAAAAAAATAGTTTTAAACCTTTTTCCATAACTGATATTCTTATTATCCTTTATATTGTCTTACCAAATATATAAGTTTTCCGACAACATCTATATCGTAATCGTCTGAACTTAATGTAGGATATTTAGGATTTGTGGATTTTAAAAATATTTTACCTTTTTCTTTGAAAAACATTTTTACAGCCGATTCATTATCTACCAAAGCTACAACAATATCTCCGTTGGAAGGTTGTTCTCCTTTGGAAACTACAATAGTATCTCCTTCTACTATTCCCGAAGGTTCCATACTGTCGCCTTTTACTTTTAAAGCAAAACATTGTTTGTTTCTTGTAATATCGGTGTTTATATAAATATAATCACTTGCATCTTCGATTTGTTCCAAAAAAGTTCCGGCATGAACAGTTCCCAAAACCGGAACTTGACTAAAAGTTTTCCTGTTAGGAAAATCTATTCCTCTTGATAAAGATCCTCTTTTAACCAAAAAACCTTTAGAAAGAAGAGCTCTTAAATGTTGTTGAACAGAGCCTATAGATAATTTAAAATTTTTTGCAATTTCTCTAACGGTAGGCATCATTGCATTGTTGGTGTGAAATTTTCTTATGAATTCCAAAACTTTTTCTTGCTTTTCCGTAAGTTCTTTTTTCATATAAACCCTCCATGTTATTATAAAGTATTATACAATATTATAATATACATTTGTATTTTAGTCAAGACCTTATAATTTTTATCACAAACCTTATTTTTTGTCGTTTGAAAAACAAGATGTAAAATTTGTAAAATATATCAAATGTCAATACTGTCTAATTGCGAAATCAAATGTAGTTGCGGAGAAACTTTCGAAGCCGAGCTTTGGAAAGCCGTGAATGTTTTTGATGATCCCGATTTAAAGGAAGTTATTTTATCGGGAAGATTTAATACGGTTGAATGTCCGAAATGTCATAAAGTTTTTTACCACGAACATTTTTTTATTTATCAAGATTTGG
>CACWKJ010000131.1 GCA_902761395.1 uncultured Elusimicrobium sp.
TTAAAGTATTCAAAAAGGATGCTCAATCCGTAAAAAAAGGTGATGTTATATTAACTGTTAAAGGTCCTGCAGCTCCGTTACTTGCAGGGGAAAGAACCGCTTTAAACTTTATACAGAAACTTTCTGGTATAGCAACAACAACAAACCAATTTGTTAAGATAATAAAAGGTTCCAAAGCAGGAATATTTGATACAAGAAAAACTCTTCCGGGCTTTAGAAACGTGTCAAAATATGCAGTTAGGTGCGGCGGTGGAAAAAACCATAGAATGAATTTGTCCGATATGGTTTTAATAAAAGATAACCATTTAGCCTTAATAGATGATTTAACTTCAAAAGTTAAAGAAATAAGAAAAAAATATAAAAAATTAAAAGTTCTTATAGAATGTGAACATGAACAACATGTTAGAAATGCAATAGCAGCAAAAGCCGATATCATAATGCTCGATAATATGAAACAAAAAGATTTGGTTAAAATGGTAAAACTTATAAGATCAAGTTCCACATCCACATACAAACCATTAATAGAAATTTCCGGCGGTGTTAATTTTCAAACCATAAAAAATTATGCTAAGTTGGGAATAGAAAGAATATCAATAGGAATGATTACACATTCTGCACCGTCATTGGACATTTCTTTGGAAGTAGATGTTCATAAATAGTATCGGAAATAAACATGCCACATTTTTATGTTAATCCAAAAGATATAAAAGATAAAAGTTTTGTTATAGAAAACGAACAATTTCATTATTTATCAACCGTTAGAAGATTTTCCGCAGGTGATGAAATAAATATTTTTGACGGTTTAGGTAATTCTTATAAAGCAAGAATAGATAGTATAGACAGAGCAAGTATGAAGGGAACAATATTGTCTTCAAAAACTTTTGTTTTACCGAAGGTAAACATTTCGTTGTATACCGCCATACCGAAAGGTGAAAGATTCGATTGGCTTATAGAAAAAGCGGGAGAAGTAGGTGTATCAAAAATTGTTCCCGTAATTTATTTAAGAAGTGTGTTAAAAGAATTATCCGAAAATAAAATTGAAAGATACAAAAAAATATCAATATCTGCGAGTTCTCAAAGTTGGCGGGCGGATATTATGCCTGTAGATAAACCTGTAAAGTTTAATGAAGCAGCGGAAAAAGTATCAAAAGAAAAAGATACATTAAATGTTTTACCTTGGGAAAGTGAAGAAAATAAAAATATTTTAAGTTTATTAAATGAAAATACAGATATAAAAAATATAAATATTTTTATCGGTCCGGAAGGCGGGTTCGATAAAACGGAAATAGATGTTGCATTAAAAAACAATTTTAAGACAGTAACTTTAGGTAAAAATATTTTAAGAGTTGAAACAGCGGCAATAGTTGCTTCAAGTATTTTAACATCAATTTATAATTTATAATTGAAGTTGTTGTCATCCCGTACTCTATACGGGATCTATTTTTGCCGTTGACTGAAGATTTTAGGTTAGAATAAAGTAACTAAAATATAAAATTCTTTATTGCCGTTGTTGGCATTCAAAGGATTTTCAGATTTTAAAATATAACGAAGTATTTGGTGAATGAAGCGTACATAAAAGAAAGCGAAGCGGTTGGTACTCGATTGAGACAAATACGAAGTTAGAATTTAAAAGATAAATCCGTTTCGCAAAAAAATTTTTAATTTTATGAAAAATTTATTTATTTATACTTTCGGTTGTAAGATTAATCAGTATGAAAGTCAAATAATAAGAGAAAAATATTGTTTGAACGATTATGTTTATGTAGATAACTTTGAGCAAGCAGATGTTATCATTATAAATTCTTGTTCGGTTACTGCTCATGCCGATAAACAATGTGAACAGATAATAAAAAAATTTCATACAAAAAATGAACAAGCTGAAATTATTTTAACCGGTTGTTTTGCTAAAGTTGCAAAGGAAAAGATATTACAAAAATTTCCTTTTGTTGAAATTTTAATGAAAGAGGAAATTTTAAAAGGCAGTGAACAACGAATAAAAACTTTCGATAACCATTCGAGAGCATTTATAAAAATTCAAGATGGTTGTAACAGCTTTTGTTCTTACTGTATAGTTCCGTATGCAAGAAATATTATGTGGTCAAAGCCGGCAGATAAAATAATTGAAGAAATAAACAATTTAACAGATATCGGTTACAGCGAAATAGTCCTTACAGGAATACATATAGGTAAATATGATAGAGGAATATCTTACCTTTTATCTCATATATATAAAAATATAAATAAACTTTTTAGAATAAGATTGTCTTCAATAGAAGTTAATGAAATAACGGATGAACTTATAGATATAATGAAAAATGAAAAAGAAAGATTTTGCCGTCATTTACATATACCTATACAATCAGCTTCGGATACTGTTTTGAAAGATATGAACAGAAAATATTTATCTAAAGATTTTTTAGATAAAATGAATTTGCTGAAACAAAATTTTAACGATATATCTGTAACAACAGATGTTATATGCGGCTTTCCTACCGAAACAGATAAAGATTTCGATATAACATACAACTTTTTAAAAGATAATGAATTTGCAAGGTTACATGTGTTCCCGTTTTCACCAAGACAAGGAACAAAAGCATATTCTTTAAAACAAGTTTATAAAAACGGTCAGTCTAAGATAAGAACCGATAAGTTGTTAAACTTAAGTAAAGAATTGGAACAAAATTACTTTAAAAAGTTTGTCGGCACCAAAAGAAAGGCTGTTTCTTTAAGGGGGAATAAGGCCTTAACTGATAACTATTTAACTATAGAAAATATTGAAAAACATGCCGGTATATTTGAAGTTGAAGTAAAATAACCTAATTTTCGTTTGACAATAAAATTATATTTTTATAACATTTCTTTTGTATTTATGTAGGAAAAAATAAGCAAGACTTATTTTAATATTAAATTGGAGGCAGTTAAAATGTCAGTAAAAGTTGCGATTAACGGATTCGGAAGAATCGGAAGATTAGCATTCAGACAAATGTTTGGTGCAAAAGGTTATGAAGTTGTTGCTATCAACGATTTGACAAGTCCTAAGATGTTGGCTCACTTGTTGAAGTATGATTCAGCACAAGGCGGATATTGCGGTAAATTCGGTGAAGAAGCAAAACACACAGTATCTTATAAAGAAGCTGTATTGGCTGAAGACGGAAAAACAGTTAAAGAATTCGGTTCAATAACTGTTGACGGAAAAGAAATTACAATCTATGCAATTCCTAAAGCAAATGAATTACCTTGGGGAAAATTAGGTGTTGATGTTGTTTTGGAATGTACAGGTTTCTATACATCAAAAGCAAAAGCACAAGCTCACATTGATGCAGGTGCAAAAAAAGTTGTTATCTCTGCTCCGGCAGGAAATGACTTACCTACAATCGTTTACAATGTAAACCACAAAATCTTGAAAAAAGAAGATAAAATCATATCAGCAGCTTCTTGTACAACAAACTGCTTGGCACCTATGACAAAAGCTTTGAATGATTATGCTCCTATACAATCCGGAATCATGACAACAGTTCATGCTTATACCGGAGACCAAATGATTCTTGATGGTTCTTGATGGTCCGCAAAGAAAAGGTGATGTTCAAAGAGCAAGAGGCGGAGCAATTAACATTGTTCCTAACTCAACAGGTGCTGCAAAAGCTATCGGTTTAGTTATTCCTGAATTGAACGGAAAATTAATCGGTGCTGCACAAAGAGTTCCAACAGCAACAGGTTCAACAACAATTCTTCACGCAGTTGTTAAAGGAAAAGATGTTACAGTTGAAGGAATCAATGCAGCTATGAAAGCTCAAGCAAACGAATCATTCGGATATACAGAAGAAAAATTAGTTTCTTCAGATATTATCGGTATGAGATTCGGTTCATTATTTGATGCCAACCAAACAATGGTTGCAAAAATTGATGACGATACATATCAAGTTCAAGTTGTTTCTTGGTATGATAACGAAAACAGCTATACAAGCCAAATGGTTAGAACAATTAAGTTTTTTGCAGAATTGAACTAATAAAATTGGTTTAGCTTAAATAGTCTTAATTTATATTGGGTTCAGTCTGATTATATTTAATTGGCTGAACCCAATCTTCATAAGAGGAGAATACAATGTTAAACAAAAAAACCGTAGATGATTTAAAAGACATTGCAGGAAAAAAAGTTTTGGTAAGATGTGATTTTAATGTTCCTTTAAAACAAGGTGTTATTCAAAACTATAAAAGAATAGATGCGGCTCTTCCTACAATAAAGAAATTGTTGGAACAGAAAGCAAAAGTTATTCTTTGCTCTCATATGGGAAAACCTAAAGGAGAACCTTTGCCTGAATTATCACTTGCTCCTGTAGCAGTTGCATTAAGTGAAAGATTGGGTGTAACCGTAAAATTTGCTGATGATCCTAAAGTTACAAGTGATTCAACAAAACAAATGGCAAAAGATTTGAAAGAAGGTGAAGTTTTACTTCTTCAAAATACAAGATATAGAAAAGAAGAAACAAAGTTGGAAAAAGATGAAACTGCAATAAAATTTGCAGAAGAATTGGCAGCACTTTGCGATAACGAAATATTTGTTAACGATGCATTCGGAACAGCTCACAGAGCACATTGCTCTAATGTTGGTGTTACAAAATTCGTTAAAGAATCTGCAGCAGGATACTTGGTGGAAAAAGAAATTAAGTTTTTGGGTGATGCATTAAATTCTCCAGTTAAACCTTTCTTGGCTATCTTGGGCGGTGCAAAAGTTTCCGACAAGATAAATGTTATTGAAAATCTTTTAGGTAAAGTAGATGCTATTATAATCGGCGGAGCAATGGCATACACATTCTTAAAAGCACAAGGATACAAAACAGGAAAATCTTTGGTAGAAGAAGATAAACTCGATTTAGCAAAAAGTTTATTGAAAAAAGCCGAAGACAAAGGTGTAAAATTCTTGTTACCTATAGATCATGTTATAGCAACAGCAGTAGACTTTGAAAAGAAAGAAGTTCCTGCCGGTGCAACGGTAAAAAATACAGACGGCCTTGATATTGAAGACGGATTTATGGGAGTAGATGCAGGTCCTAAATCAATAGCAAAATTCAGTGAAATAGTAAAATCCGCAAAAACAATAGTTTGGAACGGACCGTTGGGAATATTCGAAGTTCCCGAATTTTCTAAGGGAACTGTTGAAATTGCAAAGTTGGTTGCAGAAGCAACAGATAAAGGTGCAATTTCCGTAGTCGGCGGAGGAGATTCCGTATCTGCAGTTAAAAAAGCAGGTGTAGATAAAAGAATTTCTCATGTGTCGACGGGCGGCGGAGCATCTTTGGAATTTTTGGAAGGTAAAGATTTGCCGGGTATAGCAGCCTTGCCAACAAAATAAAAATTTTATATAATTTTGTCCTGCATAATAATAAAAATTGTGCAGGACAAAAAAAGTACTTGCAAGAAAAAATTTTTTTTGATACAATACAATAATTATGATACTTTATTACATTATAGTAACATTACATTTTATAGTTTGTGCAGCATTGATTGTTATAGTTCTTCTCCAAGCAGGAAAGAGCGGCGGAATGGCCGGTATTTTCGGTGGCGGAGGATCTGATCAAATATTTAGTGCTCCCAGCGGAATGGCATTCATAAAAAAGCTTACTGTAGGTTGCGCCATAGTTTTTATGGTAACATCTCTTACATTAACTTTGATGTCTTCAAGATTGAGCATGAAATCGGTTATTGATCAGGTTTCAAATATACCTATAGCTGCTGCTCAGCAGCCTACTGAGTAATAGCAGGGGATTGCTGGGGTGGCGGAACTGGCATACGCGCACGCTTGAGGTGCGTGTCCTTAACCGGGTACGGGTTCAATTCCCGTCCCCAGCATATTAAAGGAAAAATGCGGGCATAGCTCAGTGGTAGAGCGTCTCGTTGCCAACGAGAATGTCGTGGGTTCAAGTCCCATTGCCCGCTCTTGAATATAAAATCAAAATCTAGTTGAAAGACTAGATTTTTTTTTGCCTAAAAATAATAATATCTCTTTTATTTTTTTGTATAATATAACAATTAAAGGAAAATAAAAGTGCCTAAAAAAAATATATTAATATTGGATAATAGTGTTCCTGCCTACGATATGTCTGCCGGTTATAGGACGGCAGATATGTATATTGATATTTTTTTAGATTTGGGTTTAAATGTAACACTGTTTCCTTTAGATTTTTTGAAAACAGAACCATATTATTCATATTACAAAAACAAATCTGTTGAAATTCTTGCAGGAGAACAATTCAAAAAAAATCATAAAAAATGGATAAAAGAAAACGGTAAAAATATAGATTTTATTCTTTTAAATACTCCAAGAGCAATTCGTTATATCAATTTATTAAAAAAATATACAAATGCAACGATTATTTATCATGGCAGGGATATGCATTTTGTAAGGTTATACGAACTTTTTAAAGTTAATAAATCTTTTAAAAGTTTATTTCAATCCGTGATTTTTTATTTTATTGAAAAGTATCTGTATAAAAAATCAGATATTTTTCTTTCCGTAAGTTTAAAAG
>CACWKJ010000132.1 GCA_902761395.1 uncultured Elusimicrobium sp.
TACGGGATCTGTAAAATATAAAAAAACGGGAAGAATTTTCTTCCCGTTTTTTTTTGTTTCCGACGGAAAAATTTGGTGTTGACAAATAAAAAGTTTTTTTGTAATATATTTACCTACCGCAAAGGTAGGTAGAAAAAGAAGCTTAAAATTTTGAAATTGTTGATATGTATATAAAGGGTTAAAAATATGAATTTAAAAGATAAACAAATAATAATAGATAGTCAAAATAAAATCATTCCACGATGTTGCATTAAAGAATGTGATTTGTTTTACGAGCGAATGTGTAGGTAGTAAAGAAGTAGTAGTTGGAAAGTAGTAGTTAAAAAGTAAAGATCTTAGAAATTAAAAAATAATAAAAAATAAAAATTCGATAAAAAATTGTCAAAGATGATTTTTTATGGATCGGGATGTTTTTTTTGCTAAACAAAAAATTTTCAAGTTGCCATGTATGAAAATATAAAACACATAAAACTTGAAAATTCAAATGTGAAACTAAAAACTTTCGATCATTATAACAGGAGATAAAAATGTCTAATAAATATAAATTTGAAACATTACAAGTACACGTAGGACAAGAAACACCGGATTCTGCTACAGACTCAAGAGCAGTTCCAATATATGCAACAACATCTTATGTATTTAAAGATTCTGCAACGGCAGCAGGCAGATTTGGACTTACTGTCGGCGGCAACATTTATACAAGATTGATGAACCCGACTTCAGATGTTCTTGAAAAAAGAATTGCAGCACTTGAAGGCGGAGCTGCAGCACTTACAACAGCATCGGGAGCATCTGCAATTACTTATGCAGTTCAAAATATCGCAACTGCAGGGGATCATATAGTATCTTCCACAAATCTTTACGGCGGAACATACAATTTGTTTGCAAATACTTTAAAAGATCAAGGAATATCAACAACATTTGTTGATCCTTCAAATCCTGAAAATTTTGAAAAAGCAATAAAAGAAAATACGAAACTTCTTTATGCCGAAACTTTAGGAAATCCTAATTCAGATGTTATAGATTTGGATGCAATATCCAAAATTGCACATAAACACGGAATACCTTTTATAGTAGACAGCACATTTGCTACACCTTATTTATTAAGACCTATTGAACATGGTGTAGATATTGTGGTACATTCGGCAACAAAATTTATCGGCGGACACGGTTCGGTAATGGGTGGAGTTATCGTTGATGCCGGAAAATTTGATTGGGCACAAAACGATAAATTCCCTGGTCTTTCAAAACCTAACCCATCTTATCATGGTGTGGTATTTACACAAGCAGTAGGTAATTTAGCATACATAATAAAAATAAGAACAACATTGTTAAGAGATCAGGGAGCAGCAATATCTCCGTTTAACTCTTTCTTGTTGTTGCAAGGTCTTGAAACTCTTTCTTTAAGAGTAGAAAGACATGTATCAAATGCACTTAAAGTGGTAGATTTCTTAAAAAATCACCCGCAAGTAGCAAAGGTTAATCATCCGTCTTTAGCAACGGGTAAACAAAAAGAGTTGTACGATAAATATTTCCCGAAAGGTGCAGCTTCAATATTCACATTTGAAATTAAAGGTACCGCGGAAACGGCAAAGAAATTTACGGAAAGTTTAAAACTTTTCTCGCTTCTTGCAAATGTTGCAGATGTTAAAAGTTTGGTAATACATCCTGCATCAACAACTCATTCACAACTTTCAGAACAAGAGTTGTTAAGCAGCGGAATAAAACCTACAACGGTTAGATTATCTATAGGTACAGAACATATAGATGATATTATTGAAGATTTAAAACAAGGGTTTGAAGCAGTTAAGTAAAACATAAAAAATACTTTATATCGACCTTAATATTTTGGTTATAATGTTGCAACTAACTCAATCGAGTACGCCCTTACGGGATCCAAGTACACTTCATTCGTTAGTTGCTTCATTCTAACCTAAAATCTTAAAGTCTCTAAAGACAAAAACAATAAAAAATTTGTTAAAATAATACTTGTGATTTGGAGGTATATATGAAGAAGATATTGCTGATTATTTCAGTTTTAGCAGTTGTTGTTTCTGTAAGTTTTGCAGAGTGTTGCAGCTGTGGTAATGACAGTTGTAGTACCGATACTGAAACTTGTTCAACGGCAGAATGCCCACAGAAATAGAAAATTATAAGTATAGAAATAAAAATTAAATAGGATAAAAAATAATAAAATTCACGAAGTGAATTTTACATTGTTAGATTTACAAATTTAAAACGAGACGAAGTATTTTGCGACCGCAGTGTACTAAAAAAAAGCGGAAGCAGTTGGTACATAAGGGAGCAAAATATAAAGTCGCAGTTCAAAGTTGTAAATCGTTATAAAAAAGGAGATTTATTATGTCAAAAATATACAAATCAGCAGATGAATTAATAGGAAAAACGCCTTTATTGGAGTTCACACACATAGAAAAAGCAGAAAATTTAGAAGCAAAATTACTTGCAAAGTTGGAATATTTTAATCCTGCAGGTTCTGTTAAAGACAGAATTGCTAAAGCTATGATAGAAGATGCAGAAAAAAAAGGTTTATTAAAACCGGGTTCTGTAATTATTGAACCTACAAGCGGAAATACCGGTATTGGACTTTCTGCAGTAGCTGCAGCAAAAGGATACAAGATTATTATCGTAATGCCTGAAACCATGTCTGTAGAAAGAAGACAGTTGATGAAAGCTTACGGTGCAGAACTTGTTTTAACCGAAGGCGCAAAAGGTATGAAAGGTGCTATTGCAAAAGCAGCAGAACTTGCACAACAAACACCTAACAGCTTTATTCCGGGACAGTTCGTTAACCCTGCAAACCCAACAGTTCATAGAAATACTACCGGTCCTGAAATATGGGAAGATACCGACGGTAAAGTAGATATATTTGTTGCAGGTGTAGGAACAGGCGGAACAATTACCGGTGTAGGTGAATTTTTAAAATCTAAAAATCCTAATGTAAAAGTTGTAGCAGTTGAACCGGCAACATCGGCAGTTTTGTCTACCGGAGTTGCAGGAGCACACAAAATTCAAGGTATCGGAGCAGGTTTTGTTCCTGATGTTTTGAACACAAAAATATATGATGAAATAATTCCTGTTCAAAACGAAGATGCATTTATAACAGGCAAACTTATCGGTAAAAAAGAAGGTGTTTTGGTAGGAATATCTTCAGGTGCAGCTTTGTGGGCAGGTATACAGCTTGCAAAAAGACCGGAAAATAAGGGGAAGAATATTGTAGTGTTGTTGCCGGATACGGGGGATAGATATCTTTCTACTGCCCTTTTTGCAGACTAACTACACTTTTGTATTTTAAAATCTTATGTACCGCTTTTGCGAAAAGTACACCGCGACTTTAAAATACTTCAGTTCGTCTCAAACTATTCGTTCTTTTTTAACGACAACAACAAAAAATCATAATTCTGAATCTATGTTAAATAATTTGTATAATTAGTATATGAAAAAAAAGTCTTATATCATTGATAATAAATTACTAATGTCCGAATGGGATTATGAGAAAAATAAAAATTTGGAAATTTCCAAAATAACTGAAAATAGTAAAAAATTTGCTTATTGGAAATGTTCCAAGTGTGGTTATAAATGGAAAGCTTGTATTGGAAATAGAGCTAAAAATCATACTGGATGTCCAGCATGTGCAAATAAAATTTTAATAGTTGGAGTTAATGATTTAGCAACTACAAATCCAGAAGTTGCTAAGGAATGGAACTATAAAAAAAATTATCCTTTAACTCCACAAAATATAAGAAAAGGAACTCATAAAAAATTTTGGTGGACTTGTTCATCTTGTAATTATGAATATAAAGCATCGCCAAATCATCGTACCACACATGATTCAAAATGTCCAAAATGTCTAGGGGCAAAAGCAATTGTAGGAATAACCGATTTGGCAACGACATATCCAGAAATAGCCAAAGAATGGCATCCTACTAAAAATAAAAATTTAAAACCTACCGATATTAAAGCTGGAAGTCCCAAAAAAGTATGGTGGAAATGTAGCATTTGTAATTATGAATGGGAAACAAGTACTTATCATCGTGTATATATAAATTCAGAATGTCCTGCTTGTACAAAAAAAGCTGTTGTTATGGGCGTTAATGATCTTGCAACATTATATCCAGAAATAGCTAAAGAATGGCATCCTACTAAAAATAGTACTCATATTCCTAAAGATGTAAGTCTTGGAAGCCGTAAAAAATTTTGGTGGCAATGTCAAAAATGTAATTACGAATGGGAAATTTCAGTAAGACAAAGAATAAAAACAAAATTTGGTTGTCCTAAATGTAGTGGGAGACTTTTAATTCCTGGAATAAATGATTTAGCAACGACACATTCTGAAATAACTGAAGAATGGGATTATGAAAAAAATTATCCATTAATACCTACTCAAATTAAAGCTAGTAGTAAGAAAAAAGTATGGTGGAAATGCACAAATAGGAATCATACTTGGCAGGCAGCAATTAGAGAAAGAGCGGTTGTGGGTAATGGTTGCCCAAAGTGTTCATCTGGAAGACAAACATCTTTTCCAGAACAGACAATATTTTTCTATATAAAAAAACTTTATCCAGATGCAATTAATAGATATAAAACAGATTTTTTAGGTAAAATGGAATTAGATATTTTTATTCCTTCTATAAATTATGCAATTGAATACGATGGTGAACCTTGGCATAGAGGAAATAAAAAAGAAACAGAAAAAAGAAAGTATATAAAATGTCAAAGAAATAATATTAAACTCATAAGAATTAGAGAAAAGTTATCACCGTTAGGTTTAAATTATGCGGATTATGAATATAGTACAGATAAAATATATAAAGATCAAAATCTTGAAAATATAATAAGAAGAGTTCTTGCCCATTTAGATTTTTCTTGTAGATTTTTTAAACATCCTATAGATGTAAATATTGAAAGAGATAGAATAAAAATACTTGATGCATACAGGAGTAAACAAAAACAAAATAGTTTGGCCGTTACCCATCCAGAAATAGCCAAAGAATGGCATCCTACAAAAAATGGTAATTTAACGCCGGATAAATTCACAAAAGGGACAAATTATAGGGCTTGGTGGAAATGTTCAAAATGTGGGTATGATTGGCAAACAATTATAAGTCATCGTGTAGCATCAAAATCAGGATGCCCTAAATGTAAGGGGAAAAAGGTTATTTTGGGAGGAAATGATTTAGCAAGTTTACATCCAGAAATAGCTAAAGAATGGCATCCTACAAAAAATGGGGATTTAACTCCTAATAAATTTATGAAAAGTTCTGGTTACAAGGCTTGGTGGAAATGTTCAAAATGTGGGCATGACTGGCAAACATCTATAAATCATCGTGTAGCATCAAAATCAGGCTGTCCTAAATGTAGAGGAACTATTGCGATTCCAGGAGTAAACGATTTGTTAACCACACATCCAGAAATAGCTAAAGAATGGCATCCTACTAAGAATGGAACAATAAAATTTACTGGTGTTAAATCTGGAAGTCATAAAGTGGTTTGGTGGAAGTGTTCTAAATGTGGATACGAGTTTAAAAGTGAAATTCGTAAGTATGTAAATGAACACAAATGTGTTAATTGTGAAAGAAAAAAAGAAAAACAAATATATTTGTTTGATATTTGATAAAATCTTTTTTTGTTTTACAAATGTCATAAATTTAGTTTAATTAAAAACTTTATTTTAATAAAATAATACCATGAACATAATTGAAGAATTAAGACAAAACAAAAATCTTTCGAATGAACAGTTTAAACTGTTACTTGAAACGGATACTTATAAAGATGAACTTTTTAAGCAGGCGGATATTGTCCGTCAACAAGTTTACGGTAAAGATGTTTATTTAAGAGGCTTAATAGAATTTACAAACTATTGTAAAAACGGATGTTATTATTGCGGTATAAATTGCCAAAACAAAAATATTCAAAGGTACCGTTTAACAAAAGATGAAATTTTACAATGTTGTAAAGACGGTTATGCTTTAGGTTACAGAACTTTTGTTTTGCAGGGCGGGGAAGATCCTTTTTTTACAGACGGTATAATTTGTGATATAGTATCAGAAATAAGAAAAAATTATAAAGATTGTGCAATAACATTATCGATAGGGGAAAAAAGTAAAGAAAGTTATCTTGCTTACTTTAAAGCAGGTGCCAACAGGTTCCTTTTAAGGCACGAAACTGCAAACGAAGAACATTATAAAAAGTTGCATCCCGAAAGTTTATCTTTAAAAAACAGAAAGCAATGCCTTTTTAACTTAAAGGAAATCGGGTATCAGGTAGGCAGCGGTTTTATGGTAGGTTCACCTTACCAAACTATAGAAAACATTATTGAAGATTTTCGTTTCTTACAAGACCTTAAACCCGACATGATAGGTATAGGTCCGTTTATTCCGGCACAAAATACAAAATTTGAAAAGTTCGAACACGGTAAACTGAATTTAACATTAAAAATAATTTCAATATTAAGGTTGTTGTTCCCGTATGCTCTTATACCTTCAACAACGGCACTTGGAACAATAGATCCGAACGGCAGAGAACTCGGACTTAAATCCGGTGCAAATGTTGTTATGCCAAACTTATCACCTGCCAAATACAGAAACCTTTACACTTTATACGATGACAAAATCTGTACAAACGAAGAAGCCGCCGAATGCAGAGGTTGTTTGGAAAGAAGAGTATC
>CACWKJ010000133.1 GCA_902761395.1 uncultured Elusimicrobium sp.
GTCTCGTATTGTTGTAACCCCTAAATTAAAATTTATACCTGAAGGTACTTTACCTGAAATTCAAGGTAAAGTTAAAAGAAAAAGGCCTTAAAGGTAGCATTAAATCTATTTTTAAACCAAGGTATAAAACGGTTAAAGCCGTTAATAACATTAGTTTTGAAGTCGAAAAAGGCGAAATAATTGACCCCGAAACCAATAAACCTGTACCTGACGGAGAATATGGAGAAATCGTAATAACCCCTCTTCAACAAGAAGCCATGCCTTTTATACGTTATCGCACTCGTGATATAACACGAATTATTCCTGAACCATGTCCTTGTGGTCGTACACATAGAAGAATTGAACGTATTACCCGCAGAATTGACGACATGTTACTTATAAACGGAACAAATGTTTTTCCATCACAAATTGAAGAATGTATTTACAATCGTTTGTCCACATCAACAGCTTATCTTATTCATGTAATGGAAAAAGATGGATTAAAAAAACTATTAATAGATATTGAACTGCCAAATGAGCTTTTAAACAATGCTGAAACTGTGAAAAACTTGGAAACAGAGTTAATTGAGAAAATACAGTCTCGTATTGTTGTAACCCCTAAATTAAAATTTATACCTGAAGGTACTTTACCTGAAATTCAAGGTAAAGTTAAAAGAGTGGTTATAGAAAAGAACTAAAATAAGATTTCAAACTATTTTCAAAAAAACAGAAAACTGCACACATAATACATATAGGAATCACAAAAAGCAACAATAAAATAAAAGTTGTTTATAGTGATATAGCCTTTTGTCTTTAGACATAACAATTTAAGTTTGTTTGATTAATCGTTTTATATGTCAAAAAATCTATTTTAACGGACAAGAAAAACAAAACAGTTGACTTTTTATTTTTAAAAAGTTAGAATAATCTAAGATTTTTAAATAAAACTAATAAAATTAATATAACAAAACATTTAATAATACGAAGGAGTATTATAATATGGGAATACTAAAAAATTTTTTTATAAACTGTGCACATCCTAAAGGGAAAATGGGACGAATAATGTTAAGTATGATGAATTTTTCCCATGCACCGCTTACCAACTGGGGACTTAACTTGATAAATTTTAAAGAAGGATGGACAATGCTCGATATAGGTTGCGGCGGCGGCGCTACCATTAAAAGATTACTTAAACACAGTAAAAATTCAAAAGTTTACGGCATAGATATTTCGCAGGAAAGCGTAGCAAAAAGTAAAAAAAATTGTATGGGTTTGCTTGATAAACAGGTATTTATCAGTCAAGGTTCTGCGGAAATGTTACCTTACGAAAGCGAAAAGTTTGATCTTGTAACGGCAGTGGAAACAATATATTTTTGGCCGAATTTGCCCGGTTGTTTTAAAGAAGTATATCGTGTACTAAAACACGGAGGACGATTTGCTGTCATCGTTGAAGATGCCAATAAAGATTCCGTATGGACAAATATTGTGGAAGGTATGACCACTTATTCCACAGAACAAATTTTAACGATGCTTCGTGATGCAGGTTTTTCACAAACGGAAAGCAAAAACAAGAAACCAATGTACAATTTTATTACCGGAGTAAAGGCATAAATTAAAATGAATAATACTTTTGAAGAGATTTTTATAGAACATTGTGCACCGCTTTTAGCCGGAATAAAAACGTCCAACTTGTTTTCGGTAAAATATGAAGATTATAATGCACTTTACGAAAAAATCGTAATATTAAACCAAACATTAAACAAAAAAGATATTTATATAAAAATTATAAAAAAATCCAATTCTTCAAATTCTTTTTACCTTATTTTTGCTTACAGAAAAACAAAATTGTCGGAAAGAGTAAACGAAAAACTTATAAATTTATTTCTTAAAGATTACGGATATTCAAAATGCAAAGATTTAAATGATTATCTTTGCATTTTAACGGAAAAATTAAATTCTTCCGAAGCTTTCCCCCATGAAATAGGAATATTTTTGGGTTATCCGTTAAATGATGTCGTAAGTTTCATTAAAGAAAAAGGTAAAAATTTCGTTGCCTGCGGAATATGGAAAACTTATTCCAACAAAAATCATTACGAAAAAGTTTTTTCAATATATAAAAAATATAAAGATTTATATACGAAATTATATAGAAACGGGCACTCTATAGAGATGCTTGCTTTAGCATCATAGAAGGTATTTATATGAAACACATTAAAAAATTTTTAACTTTATTAACAGTATTAGCTGTTTCTTTAACTGCATTGTTTCCTCAAAATGTGACGGCAGCATCTATTGCACAAAATTTTGCACTAATGTTTTCTCAAAACAATATTGCCAATCAAGTTATTACAATAAACTCTAACTATTTATCCGCAGGAGTAATAGATTCCGATATAATGTTGTTTCTTACCGAATATACAAAAACATTAAGAGAAACAAACCCGAACTTTTCCGACGAACAAATTGAACACATTATTACGGCATATCTTGAAACATGGAAACAAACACATATTAATGACGGCAAAACAAATGAACAAGACAAAAGAAATATAGAAGAAATCGTTTCAACAACAAAAAAGTTTAGCATAAAGGGTTTGTTCTATAAAATAAGAAATGCCGTAAAAGAAAAAATTCAACAAGCACAAGATAAAGCCAACAGTAAAGAAAGAATCAGGAAGAATATGGAATCAAATATAAAGTTTTTCCCGTTTATACAATTTATGTTGGGGTTTGAATTGGCGGAAGCATTTGCCATGATATATATTATAGGTTCCGGATATACTGCCGCATTTCTTACCGCTTTAACGGCATCTTTGGGAATAATATCTTTTGCTTCGTCTGCAATAACGGGCTTTATAACATCTAAAGTATCCAAAAGAACCATAGTTGTTGTTTCTCTTATAGTCCACACTTTGGGGAGTATATCGTTAGCTTTAGTTCCTTATTCGACGATTTTTGTTGTTCTTTCGCAAATATTACCTACAATCGGTGTTGCCGGCCTTGCGGTAAGTTTGTGTCCGTTCTTCTATTCTTCCATGGAAGCATTAGGTGAAGACAGAGAAGTTATAAAACAAAAGTATACCGCAAACGATTCATTCTTTTCTATTGTAATGGCATTTTCTTCTCTTGTAGGCGGCGGTTTGGTTGTTCTGTTCGCACACTTAGGAACCGGTTTTGAATCCATCGGACAACATATTGTTGTTATTTTGGCTGCCGCAATAGATGTGTTTGTAACTATAGGTGCATTATTCAAAACTCATAAAGAAGCAGTGAAAACCACAATTGAAGATGATGATGAAGAAACAGCGGCATTTAGAGAAATGAAATCCAACGAAAAAGGTTTCAATGGTATAAAATCTTATATTCAAAAGATTTTTACTCCTATGAGAACCGTTGCAAAAGACAAACAAACATTTTCTTTTGTTCTTACAAACCTGCTTGTAAACAGTGTATTCTTTGCAATAACAACATTATTGTTACAACCTATAATGAGTATCCTTATACCAAGCAATCAAATGTTGGAATTGTATCTTGCAATAATTTATTTNGGATTACAATCGATTTCAAAAAAATTCGCATTAAAATTAAATCCTGTATTACAGAAACCGGTCGTAAGAGTTCTTTTCTTTGTCGGCATGGCAACTCTTGCCGCAGGATTTTTAATGACTTCAAACCCGTTATTTTTAGTAACATTATTTATTTCCGTTAATTTCTTCTACGGAGTATCTTCGGTATCGGAAATAATGGATGTTCACGATATCTTACCTGATAAAGCAAGACCTCAATGGCTTGCTTTAAAATCAATACTCGGAATACTTGTTGCAACGGGAGTTCAAGCAATATCGGCAGCAATGTTAAGTGCTAAACTAACCGAAAGTACAGTGGTAGGTATTATCGCAATTGCCGTTACGGGAGCGGCAACTCTTATTTCTCTTGTAGCTACCGGGGACAAAATAAAGCAGTTAGGTTTAAAAAATATATTCTTAAAAGGTTTTAAATCGATACGTGATGTTATCGTAAAACCGTTTATATTTACCAAACCGGTATTTTTATCTATTTTCCCTGTTTACGAAGATAACGGAAAAGACACAGAGCAAGACATTATTCCCGATGATATTAACATTAACACGATAAAATCTCTTCTTGCTTGTGCTTAACGAAAACCATGACTAATTTAAAAGTTTTTCTAATTACAACTTTTCTTCTTTTTGCTTTTGTTAATCTTTGTTATTCCGATACGGATAAACAAAATATACAAGAGCAAAATTGTTACCGAATTATAAAAAGCCTCCCTGTTTCATTCGGTAAAGTATTTGAAACCAATATTAACAATGAAGAAAATCCCGACATTATAATAATAAACGATTTACATTCCGATTCTTTTGCGCAAAAGAACATATATTCAATAATAAAATATATTAAATCCGAAATTGATATCGACAAAATATTTATAGAAGGTTCCCCTAAAGGTAAACTTGATACTTCCGCAATTAAAAGCATAAACAAAGATACGAGAGAAAAACTATTAAATAAAATGCTGAACAAAGGTTTAGTCAGCGGAGCAGAATATTTTTGTTATACAACAAATACGGATTTATACGGAATAGAAGATTCTTCTTTGTATACGAAGACATTACAACAAGCATATATACTTATCCGCAACGAAAATTTTTTCTCTGTAAGAATTGAAAAAGCAAAAAAAGAATTAAATAAATTAAAGAAAAGTTTTTATTCAAAAGATATGTCCGATTTTGAACATCTGTTTTTTAACAGAACAGATATTGATTCCAAAAAGTATTGTGATCAACTAATAAGTATTATAAATAAGTACTCAATAGATATTAACAAATATTCTGAAATTTATAATTTTATTAATATTGTAAATTGCGATGCAAAACTGGAACCTTATAAAAAATCTTTTTCATCGGATTTTAGTTATCTTGTTCAAAAAATGAAAAGCTATGCACCTTTTAATATTTATGAAAAATTTATTAACGAATGCAAAGAACAGAATATGGAAAACAATCTGATATATTGTTATAAAATCACAAACAAATTTTTAAGTCAAAAAGAAAAAGAATATTATTCTTATATAGATATACTAATAGAGAAATATAATTTTGCAAATATTTTTGATATAAACAAATATTTAAACGAAGAAGAAAATTTTTACAATGATGTTTCAAATAATATTTTTAAAACCGAAGAAGAAAAAAATATTTTTTTCCTTAGTCGAATGATTTTTTTAACGGAAAAATATACAAAACTCAATATAGATTTTTATAATTTCGATAAACTCACAAAAGACAAAGATAAGTTTGCTGATATATTAAACAAAACAAAATATATAAAAAACAAAGAAGAAATAATTGATATTTTAAACAATGAAGAACTTACCGTTTATTATGAAAACAATATTAAAAGAGATACTGTATTCTTTAACAGTGTTAAAGATTTATCAAAAGAAAACACTGTAAACATTTTGGTTATCGGCGGTTTTCACAAAAACCTTTTAACTTTGTTTAATGATAACAAAAAAAAGTATGTTATAATCTTTCCAAACACAAACGGTAACGACAACAAAATTTACAAGCAACTAATTCTCGATATAGGAAATTATAATTCCAGATAGAAACAATTTATTATGTGCTGTTGAATTTGTATAATTAGATATATAGTTGTATTTTATTTATACAAGGTTTACAATGAAAACAAAACAAATAACAAAAGCGAATGCTAATGACGAGCAATTAAAATTGCTTTATCAAACGGCATTCCCGGAAAACGAACAAATTCCATGGGACGATTTAATTTCCCTTATAGATCAAATGAATCTTGATTTTACAGCATATTATGAAGACGATAAATTCATCGGATTTACTATTTTATTTCCTCATAAAAAGTTCAATTGGTTTTGGTATTTTGCCGTAATACCCGAGTTAAGAGGACAAGGTAAAGGGCGAAAAATACTTGCCGCTCTGATAGAAAAATACAAAGAAAAAAATATTGTTCTTGATATGGAATCTCCCAAACAGGAATGTGATAATTCGGAACAAAGAATTCGAAGACACGACTTTTATATCCGCAGCGGATTTCGTGATACAAATCTTTACAAAAAATATGACAATCTCGAAATGACAATAATGATTTTGGGAAATGCCGTTTTTACCATGGAAGATTGGAACAATATTGTGGCAGAGTTAAGAAAGTTTTGGACTTGGGACTAACTTTTTTATTTTTTGAGCGAAACGGATTTTTCTTTTAAATTCTAACTTCGTATTTTTCTCCTTCGAGTATCAGCCACTTCGTTTTTCCTTCAGTACACTTCAGTCATAAAATACTTCGTTATAATTTAAAATCTTAAAATCCTTTGAGGGACAAGAACGGCAACAACGAGATCCCGCATCAAGTGCGGGATGACAAGACTTTGTTGTTGTCAGTTGTCGTTCAAGGCCTTAAGATTTTAGGTTAGAATGAAGAAACTCAGGAATGAAGTGTATATGGATCCCGTAAGGGCATACTCGATTTCCTGAGTTTCAATATTATTTCTTTCAGATACATCATATACATGTACGATATCTGTCAGAGTTTTTTCTTTCTCAAACTCTGAGACAATATCTTTCGATGATTCCAATTTTTCGGGTGAAAAATGTATTGTCTTCTCGTTGTTAAATATTGCCGTATACAAAATCTCGGCTTCAACCAAATCCTGGAAAATATGACTTCCATAGGATAATTCGGGATTAAATCCCGCCCTTGAGTCTTCCGCTTCGCATATAATCTCATATGTACTTATATCCGAAAAAGATGTCGGAACTCCAAGTTC